>CAOJDT010000005.1 GCA_948433295.1 uncultured bacterium | reverse complement strand
GCATATCCATAAACAACCTCCTTTTTAAGCTTATCAAAAATAATTCTAAACATCAATAGCACTTGAATTTTAAAAATTTTCGATATATAATTAGATTACACGCAAATACAAGATTAGGAAAGGTGGTGAATATAAATGGCAGAAGTTAAAGTTGGCGAAAACGAATCAATTGAAAGCGCACTCAGACGTTTCAAGAAAAAAATTCAAAAAGCCGGTATCCTTTCCGAAGTTAAAAAACGTGAAAGATACGAAAAACCAAGCGTTAAAAGAAAACGTAAATCTGAAGCAGCTCGTAAAAGAAAAGTTTAAGATTTAAAAATTATAAAAACCCGATTATGAATAATAATCGGGTTTTTATATTGTTAATTAGAATTATATTTATATTCATCGTACAAATCTTTGACATCATCAATATTTATATTATCTTTTATTTTAAATAAAACCATAGTATCAACTGTTTTAACAACATCTAAAAAAGTCTCTATACAGTGATATTCTGGTCGGTCAGTATAGTCATGTATTAAAATCTTAGTACCCTGGCTAGAATTAAGAACTGCCTGCAAAGCACAAGCAACTCGAAAACGTCCGTCAATAAAGATTAAATCATTATCTTTATAAGTATTAAACACATCAGCAGAATAATTCGGAAACAGTTCTTTTTTATCTTCTTCTTGCGGAACGCCCCATTCTCCCACTTTTCCAATATATACAGAATTAAAAAATAAGGTTTTATTTTCATTATCAGAAATGAGACGCCATTTTCTGAGATAATCCAACCATCCTGCATCCGATTCCACAGAAACAAGGCGTTTAATATTTCCGTTCAACAAAGTCAGAAACGTAGAACCCCCCGAGCCGAATTCCAAATAATTTGAAACCCCTGCAAGATTTTCTTTAAAAAACATCTTTTCACTATCTGTCATAATAATAGGAAACTGATACGGAGTCTTTCTATTTTGATCTATCAACTGTTTGCATTTTTTTCTAAAGACTTTAAAGCGGCTTTTTAAGTACTTAAATTCAAAGAACAACGACGCCCCCCCCCCCCGAAATCGGGGTTACCACTTGATTAGTCATAAATATCCTCCAATTCTATTTTGTCTCTATAAAGTTTGTATTCGGAATATATTCGCTTTTACTGTTAATATCAATTTTATTAATAATGGTTGCGCGTTTTTTACGGAAAAGCATATCCACAAATGCTTCCAACCTTGTAATAAACCCTGCTTCACCGGTTTGTTCATCAACCGTGAGATGAAGAACAGGTTTAGCAAATTGTTTTGCACGTCTGGAAATTCTTTCAACCATCAACGAATCAGGACCGCAGCCGAATGCGTTCAAAGCAATTATCCCGTCAATTTTGTTATCTTTAAGATAATGCCCCGCGGTACCTGTCATTTCAAATTCGTTTGCCCAGTATAACTTTTCTCCGAGGGCGTTAATACCTTCAACCATTTGTTCGTTCGAAAGCTGTAATGAAGTGTGGACTTGAACATCCATGCTTTCAAGTTTATCAATAATTTTCATGGAAGCACGCTCGTCGTAAATATTATAACCGTGAGCCACAAGCGCAACAGAAATCGGATATTCTTTATTATTATTTTCAATAAAAACTTTACCCTGAAGCGCATAGTTCATAGCTTTTTTATAACTCATGCCGGACTTAGACATGATATGAAAGTTATTATAAGTTCTCCATCCTGCTTTTGAGGCTTCTTTAATAACTTTTTCATCAGTAATCCCGAACGGAGCCGCAGCTTCTTTAAGAAACTCATATAGTCCTTGATTTTTTTCGGATTTATCGAGAGTCGGTTCAATAAGTGTAAAGTCTCTTTTTACGACATTTCTGATTAAATCCGGGAGTCCGCGAATTTTTGAACAGTTATAGATTTTGTAATCAACTGACTGAATTGACGGAACAAAGATTTTATCAATACCTTTATCAAGAAGATTAAGAACATGACCGACATAAATTTTGATAGGAAGACATGTTTCCGTAACAACAAGAGCAGAACCGTTTGAAAGGGTTTGTTTGGTTGTCACGTCAGATAAAACGATTTTGATACCGAGCGCAGTAAAAAATCCGTGGTAGAACGGATAATTGTGATAAAACGACATTGCGCGGGGAATTCCTACTACTTTATCTTTATTTTGAGTCATAATTTTCATCTCCAAAGTTATGGTCTTTACTACTTTTATAATACTTCAAACCTGAGATTTTTAACAGCCAAAGAAATAAATCTTAATATTATGTGAAATATCTTTGTGCTACACTGCGAATTATGGAAACGAAAAAGAAAAAAGCAATAGTAGCAATGAGCGGAGGAGTCGACAGTTCGGTTACGGCACTTCTGTTACAACAACAAGGTTATGAAGTCGAAGGAATCACGGGCAGAATGGTCTGCGGGGATGCCGCCGACAGGATTTGCGAAAACGCACAGAGAGTTGCGGATAAACTCGGTATTAGACTTCATATTCTTGATGTCAGTAAAAATTTTCAAAAAAAAGTTATTAATTACTTTGAAAACGCATACGCAAAAGGTGAAACGCCAAACCCATGCATAGTTTGCAACGAATTTTTCAAATGGGGCGAAATCTTTGATTATGCGATAAACGAATGCGGGGCAGACGTTTATGCAACGGGGCATTATGCGGATATAAAAAACATTAACGGCATTTATAAACTTTATCCTGCGAAAGACGAACACAAAGATCAGCTTTATTTTCTTTACAGACTGGGGCAAAGGGAACTTTCAAAAACAGTATTTCCGCTCTATCATTACGAAAAGAATGAAGTAAGGCAAATGGCTTATGATTACGACCTTCCGCCAAAATCATCGAAAGAAAGTCAGGACATTTGCTTTATTCAAAAACCTGATACTGCAAAAAAATATCTTATAAATAAATTAGGGCTGAAAAAGGGCGATTTTATAGATATAAATTCAGGTAAAAAACTCGGCGAACATGACGGAAGTTATCAGTATACAATCGGACAACGCAAGGGTATAGGAATTGCTGCACCTTACCCGCTTTACGTAATCGACATTGATGCCGAAAAAAATATTGTTTATCTCGGAAAAAATGAAGACAATTTTAAAACATCGCTTATCGTAGAAGATTTGCATCTTTCTTACGATTTAGAAGAAAAAGAATTTGATGCAATGGTAAAAATCAGATACAACATGCATTCACAAAAAGCACATGTAACATTGTCAGATAAAAGTGCAAAAATAGATTTTTATGAACCCGTAAGTTCGGTTACGGCAGGTCAGGCGGGCGTATTCTATGACCTGAATGACGGACATCTTCTTGGCGGCGGCAAGGTAATTTCTTAGCTTTACTTTTTATTTTCAGGGACTTAACATAGTTATAAGAGGGAGTAAAAAGATGTATAATCCGAAATCTACCAAAGCAGAAGAATTTATTTCTCATAAAGAAGTTCTTGAGACAATTGATTATGCCGAAAAAAATAAAAATAATATTGAACTTATAGATTCTATTCTTGAAAAAGCAAGAGAGAAAAAAGGGCTTACGCATCTAGAAGCATCCGTGTTGCTGGCATGCGAAGTTCCTGAAAAAATTGACGAAATCTACACTCTGGCAAACGAAATCAAACAAGATTTTTACGGAAACAGAATCGTACTTTTCGCCCCTCTTTATCTTTCAAATTATTGTGTTAACGGCTGTGTATACTGCCCTTATCACAAACAGAATACTAATATTCCGCGCAAAAAACTTACTCAGGAAGAAATCCGAAATGAAGTCATTGCGCTTCAAGATATGGGACACAAAAGACTTGCAATTGAAACTGGCGAAGATCCTGTTAATAACCCGATTGAATACGTTCTTGAATCAATCAAAACAATTTACGGAATTAAACACAAAAACGGTTCAATCCGCCGCGTAAATGTAAATATCGCTGCAACAACCGTTGAAAATTACAAAAAACTTCATGAAGCGGGAATCGGAACATATATTCTTTTTCAAGAAACTTATAACAAAGAAAGTTACGAAACGCTTCACCCTACGGGACCAAAACATAATTACGCTTACCACACGGAAGCCATGGACAGAGCAATGCAGGGCGGAATTGATGATGTAGGGCTCGGAGTTTTGTTTGGATTGGAATCCTACAGATATGAATTTGCGGCAATCTTAATGCATGCCGAACACCTTGAAGCCGTTTACGGTGTGGGACCGCATACAATCAGTATTCCGAGAATCAAAAAGGCAGACGACATCGACCCTGAATCTTTTGATAACGGTATTGATGATGAAATTTTTGCAAAAATCGTTGCATGTATCAGAATTGCAACACCTTATACAGGCATGATTATTTCAACAAGAGAATCGGAAGAATGCAGAAAAAAACTCCTCCATCTTGGTATTTCACAAATCAGCGGCGGTTCAAAAACAAGCGTCGGCGGATATTTTAACCCTATGCCGGAAGATGAAAACTCCGCACAATTTGATGTATCAGACAGACGTCCGTTGGATGAAGTTATAAAATGGCTTATGGAAATGGACTATGTGCCAAGCTTCTGTACGGCATGCTACAGAGCAGGAAGAACAGGTGACAGATTTATGGAAGTCTGCAAACAACAGCAAATCAAAAACTTCTGTCATCCTAACGCAATAATTACCCTGAAAGAGTATCTGGAAGATTATGCTTCCGAAGACACCAAAAATATCGGAAACAATCTTATCAAAAAAGAACTGAATACTCTGGATAATAAAACAATAAAAGAGACAGTTATTGAGGATTTGGAAAAAATTGAAAAAGGCGAAAGAGATTTCAGGTTCTAAGAAAACCGCATTTACCCTGACAGAAACCCTGATTACACTTGCAATTATCGGAATAATTGCATCAATGACTATACAGACTGTTGTGCCTAAGTTAAACGAAAAAACAAGAACGCAACAACTGAAAAAAACGTATTCTGTTTTACAACAAGCATTTTTGAAAGCCTTATCGCAAGAAGGCTCCATTGAAGATTGGGGAATTTCAATGACAGCCGGAGACGGAGGCGAAAAAGTATTATTAAACAAAATTGCACCGCATTTAAAAACGCTTAAAATTTGTGAAAACGGCAGAGGTTGCTACCCTAATATTACATACAAAAACATTGACGGTTCAAATTACGTCAACTGGAATAATCTGCCCGACCGCTCGGCATTAATTCTTACAGACGGAACAATAGTAATGTTTAATACATCTTCAGCGGGTTCATACAGCGATTTCGGACAAATCTACGTTGATATTAACGGTTCAAAACCTCCAAATAAAGTCGGAATCGACTTTTTCTATTTCTATCTGTTTAAAAACTCTATAATCCCCTCGGGCGCACCCGCTAAATACGGAAACGAATTTTTTAAGGAAAAATGTATTAAAAAAGCGGGTTTTGGCTGTGCGGCATGGGTTCTTTATAACGAAAACATGGAATATCTTCACTGCAACGACCTGAGTTGGGACGGTAAAAAATACTGCAATCAACAACCTACCCGAGTTTCATCAGAGCAATTACCAATCTTGTCAGCAAAGGACATCCGTAAAGTCGCAATCCGTTCATTTTAATTCCGCAGCCGTCTTTTGCGGCAACGGTCAGTGAATCCTTATCTTTTGCGAGAAATTCTCCAGGATTACCTTGTAATTCGGACTTTTCCGCTTTGTATGAATTTACTTTAAAAAATACAGTTTTATACTGCAAATAAACAGGCAGCCATGGATGAAACGCCCTGATTCTCCGCAAAATTTCATCTGCGGTTTCGTTATAAAAATCCAGAGTCATATCTATGGGCTTAACATTATGGAAATAAGTCGCATCAGCTTCATTTTGCGCAAGAGGGATAACCAATCCCGACGCAAGCTTTTCCAACAAATCCGCGCATAACAAACGAGCCTGAAATACTGTTTTATTTTTTAATTCTTTACCGGTATCACCTTCAAGAATCTCGACTTCCTTTTGCGCAAGAATAGCACCTGTATCAAAATCTTCGTCCATCAAATGAAATGTTACACCTGATTTATTTTCGCCATGCAAAATAGTCTGCAAATAAGGATTCGGTCCTCTGTATTTTGGTAAAAGCGACGGATGAACGTTAACTGTTCCGACTACCGGTACATCAATAATATTTTTTTTAAGTTTTTCCTTCCATGTTCCGACCAGAAGAATATCAACATTCTGCTTAATTAAAAACTGCCTGAACTCTTCCGAATTCGCTGATTTAAAAGATAAATCCTTAATTTTATTTTTTTTCATAAGAGTAAGTTCGGTCGAACTTTTCAAAAAATCGTGAAAAAACAATCGGAACGGCGAGAACCTCAGCCTCTCATATCTTAATACTCCAACAATCTCAGCCCCGCTTAATAGAGCGCCCCTAATCAGATTTGAAAGCATATCACCGCATCCGATAATTACAACTTTCATCGTTTATCCCTCTTATTGTTAAGAAAGAATTTACGCATATCATCAGAAAGCGTAACATTCTGCAGCGCCATGTGATATTTTCTTAACAAGGCTATATTTTCCTGTTCGTCCAACAAATCCCTCTGAGGAATTTCAACCTGACTTTTAACCTTTTCAAACTGACTTGGAGTATCTCTGTTCATGACTTTATAAATAATTTCATCAATATCAGAACCGCCCATAGAATATTGAGAAGCAATCTCTGAAACAGTTGCTCCCTGCGGCAGTTTATAAAGCCAGTTTACGGTAAGAACATCCCCCTCAGAAACCCTGTGAATTCCACGCTGATGAGGCGTATACATAATATCTGTTTTATAAGGGCTGTGTCCGAGTCCTATCGCATGCCCGATTTCGTGAAGAATAGTGTGATAAACCTCGTTTTCATCACCGTAATCCCCATGAACATATCCGTCAGTCAGCCCTATTGAAACTTCTGCACCGTAAAGCCTGTTTGCGCCGTCAAACGAAAACAGACAATGTCCCAACGCTTTTCTTTCAACACGTTTCCAATCAACATTAACATTTGATTCAAGAAGAGTTTTAACAAAAGTAAAAGAAACTCTGCCCTTTGTAGCAGTCTGCCACTCTTCGCATGCCTGCCTTACCATCTGGCGGTATTTGTAATCCTCGCCCTGCTTTGAGTAAAACTTCATCGGAGCAACAAAAACCTTTAGAGGCATATAAGTCCACCTCATTAATTTGCCGTTCTTTAACGATTGTGAAACATAAGTTTTACTCTTCATATTTTTATTGTATAATATCTCAGTGTAGAGCACAAGTTTTTTACAGACTAAGGAGAGTATATTTATGAATTTAATGCAAATTATGAAACAGGCTCAAAATGTGCAAGCTAAATTAAAAGCTTCACAGGAAGAACTTGCAAAAATGGAAATAACAGGTGAATCAGCAGGCGGCGCAGTAAAAATCGTTTGCGACGGACAAGGTAAATTCAAATCTATTAAATTGGATGCGCAATCTCTTTCAATAGACGCAGACACAGCAGAAACACTTGAAGACGTTATTGCTGTTGCTATCAAACAAGCAAATGATAAAGCTTCAAAAGAAATGGAAGCAAAAATGAAACAAGCAACAGGCGGATTAAATATTCCGGGTCTTAACTTCTAATGATATACCCGAAATCAATAGCAACACTAATAGAACACTTTCAGAAGTTTCCGTCAGTGGGACCGAAATCTGCTCAAAGAATGGCATTTTATTTACTCAGAATGCCAATGAGTGAAGTGCAGAAATTTGCGCAGGCTATAGTTGAAGCAAAGGAAAACACCCGCACCTGCGAGATTTGTTTTAACCTTTCTTCAACAAGTCCTTGCGAAATTTGCCAATCAACAAAACGCGACCGCTCAACAATCTGTATTGTTGCGGAAACAAAAGACTTAATAGCTATTGAAAAAACAAACGAATTTAAAGGTCTTTACCACGTATTACAAGGACTGATTTCTCCAATGGACGGAATCGGTGCGGATGATATACGCATAAAAGAACTGCTTACAAGGTTGACCGATGAAGATGTAAAAGAAGTTATTCTTGCATTGAGCCCTTCAGTCGAAGGTGAAGCCACCAGCCTCTATTTAAGCAAACTGATAAAACCGTTCGGAATCAAAATATCGAGAATTGCATTCGGATTGCCTGTTGGTGCTGATTTGGAATACGCGGACGAAATAACAATCGCCCGCGCAATTGAAGGAAGAAGAGAAATATAAAATCAAGACCTAATCCTTAACAAAATATCAAATGAACTTGTATTTAAAATTTCAGCATATTAAAATTTATTGAAAACAGGATTAGGAATATGAAAATAGATACACACACCCCATCGGTTTACAAACCGAACTTCAACGGAAATTGGTTAGCTAAATTTGACAATGCTCTGGGGAAATTAATTGCACCAAAAGTTATAGTTACTCCAGAAAATCAGACAAATATTATTAAAGTAACCGAACTTGCGCATAAACATTACAACAAACTTACTCCGGAACCGGTCTCCTTAAAAGTTAAAAACGGCAACAAAGAATTTGAATTTTTATACAACAATTCTGCCTGGAATAAAGTTCGATTAACTAAAAAAGGTGAAGAAATTCAAGAATTTGAAATTATGTATATTAAAAACGATAAAGATTTTGCTTTTTATTCCACAGGAACTTATGCTTGCAAAATCATACAAGAAAAATACATAAAAAAATTCAACGAAACTCTTGCTGATTGGCTTCCGAGATTAATAAAAAAACACTCTAAATAAATTTAAAACATTAATAATTATTAAAATGTAAAAGAGTTTAAGGCTAATCGGATATACAATTGCATGTTCTTGTATTAAAATAATGGTGTTGAAAATGAGGGCTTACAGAATGAAAAAATCCGCTATAGTTTTAATAAGTATCCTTGCGTTAATGCAGCCTGCTTTTGCAGATTTTAAAGAGCATTTTAACCTCGGACAGCAATACCTGTCTAATTATCAGTATTCGGGCGCAATTACCGAATTTAAAAACGCGCTCAGAATAAATTACCTTGATAATTCTGCCAGAATCGGTCTTATAAATTCCTACCTTGCAAGAGGTGCATATTACGCAAATAATGAAAAAAACTGGCAAAAAGCCGCAGATGATTATAGAAGTGCGCTTTTTTACATGATGTATTATCCCAACGCGAATCAGGCAAAAAGCTCTGCGCAAGGAATAGTCCCTGTATCCAATAATCTCAGCAAATGTCTGAGCGTTTTAAAATTCAACACAAGTCCTCAATCACGCTATGACACTGCAAAACAACTACGTGCAGAAGGGAATTTTGCAGCAGCGGCTTATGAATTCAATCAATCAATTGGCGACAAGGAGTTAATAAAAGACAGTTATGAACAAGTAGGTGATATAATGAAACTTCTTGGCAATGACCCGAAAGCCGCAGAATATTACAGAAAAGCGATTTCTGTTGCGCCGACGGATATTCCGCTGAGATTGTCTTACGCAAAACTTCTGGACAAACTTAATCAGGAAGAAGCTGCCGTGGAAGAATACAATTACATTCTTTCAAAAAGTATTGATAATAAAGATGTACTTTATTCGTTAGAAAGAATTTATAAAAAGAAACTTGAAGCAAATCCGTCGGATGCTGATTTAACATCAAACCTCGGCGCAATTCTGCAAAAACAGGGCAAATTTGATGAGGCTCTTACATATTACAAAAAAGCCGAACAGCTTGACCCGTCAAATATTAACACAAGAATTAACGTTGGAACTCTTTATCAGCAAAAAGAGGATTATAAAACAGCAATCGTAGCTTATGATTCGATTCTGATTCTCCATCCTGATAACCTTAACGCAAATTTATACAAAGCGCAATCACTTGCGGCTCTTGGAAATACAAAAGAGGCTCAGGCAGCTTACAAAAAGGTTCTTGCTCTCGATCCGGCTAATACAGAAGCCAAAAACGGAATTTTTGAAAGCGTAAAAAATTCCATGACTATCGCTCAATATATTGATTACGTTAAGAAAAATTCTAACGGTGCTGATATGTCAGGCATGCTTTATGATTACGCGCTGACCCTTCATAAACAAAATAAAGTTAATGATGCAATCGCGCTTTATGATGAAATTTTAAAGTCCGATAAAACAGGCGAAGTGTATATTAACCTTGCAATAGCACAAAACCAGAACAATAATTATGAAGCTGCAATAAATACACTTAATTCGGCAAAAATGAAATTTCCGAATAATACCCAGATTGCCGCAACATTAAATTCTATCACCGAAGGCGAACTCAATAAAAAACTGACAAAAGCGGCTGATTTTTATAATAATAAAGATTATAAAAATGCCATTGATGAATATCTGAAAATCAAACCGCCTACTGCAGATACAATGATTGCGGTTGCCTCGGCGTATCAAAACCTGAATGATACGAACATGGCTATAGAATATTACAAACAGGCGCTTATTTTAAAACCTACCGATTCTGAAATTGCATATTATATAGCTGCGCTCTATGCAGATTCGGAAAGATATGTGGATTCCGAAAGTTGGTTAAATAAAGCTCTGATATTAAACAAAAATAACGAAAAGGCAAAAGAACTTCTCGCTCAAATTCAGGAACAAAATAAATCAACAGCACTGAATGATGCAATCGAATTCTACGAAGCCGAAAAATATGACGAAAGTCTTGCGCTTTTAAATAAAGTTATTTCAACTGATGACAAAAACGCATACGCATTCTATTACAGGGGCATGATTTATGACGCGCAGAAAAAATTAACCGAGGCTATAAGTGATTTCAATAAAGCACTTTCGCTGAACGCAAACGATTTCCCAATCCTTAATTATATGATTGCGGCAGATTACGATACGCTCGAAAAATATAAGGAAGCATTCAATTACTATAACGCGTACATAAATTCGAATGCTCCCGAAGATGAATATAAAACCTACGCAAAAGCACGCATTGAAGAGTTAAAAGATTATGTCAAATAGCAAAAAAATTCAAACACTTATCCAAAGCAGGGTTTCGCTTGCCCCTATGGCAGGAATAACGGATTACGTACTGAGAAGCCTTATCAGAAGATATTCAAAAAGCTGTCTTCTGACAACCGAAATGATAAGTTCTGAATTTCTTGCACAGGTAAAAGGCGGAGATATTGTCGAACGCGACGAAAACCATTCTCCGATATCATACCAGATTAGCGGACATAAGCCGCATTTAATGAAATCCGCCGCAGAATATCTTTCACCAATGGCAGATATGATTGATATAAATATGGGCTGCCCGGTCAATAAAGTAGTCAAAGGTCAGGACGGCTGTGCATTAATGAGAAATCCGTCACTTGCGGCAGATCTGGTACGTGCGGTAAAAGACGGTACCGATAAACCCGTGAGCGTAAAATTCCGCCTCGGATATACTTTTGATGAATTGAACTTCGTTGAATTCGGACAAAAAATGCAGGAAGCCGGTGCCGAATTTATTACAATCCACGGAAGAACCCGCTCTCAATTCTATTCGGGAACCGCAGATTGGAAGAGTATCAGAAAATTAAAAGAAAATATTGATGTACCCGTGTTTGCAAACGGGGATGTAACCTCAATTGATTCGGCAATCGAATGCCTGGACCAATCAGGTGCGGACGGCGTTGCAATAGGAAGAGGCGTACTCGGAAATCCGACTCTCCTTTACCGCATAGAACATTACCTTCAAACGGGAGAAAAATTGCCTGAACCGACTCTTGAAGAAAAAATCGCATTGCTTAAATGGCATCTTGACGAAGAAATTAAACTTCGCGGCGAAAAAGTCGGGATGAAATTTTTCCGAAAATTCTATCCTTATTATATAGCCGGAATCAAAAATGCAGCAAAAATCAGAAGTATTCTTGTTATGGAAGAAAATTACGATAATATTTTCAAAACATTAAATTTGCTTTTGCCGCTATAAGATTTACTTTCCTACCTGATTTCTGCCATTTTCTTTTGCGTTATATAAGCGTTTATCAGCCGCTTCAATAAGTTTTGCGGACTCGTCACCGTCATACGGGAAGGTTGACACTCCAAGACTGATTGTAACCGAAGTTTCCTTATCATTACCAAGTTTAAACTTTCTGTCAGAAACTCTTTTACAAATCTTTTCAGCGGTAGAATACGCAACATCTTTACCCGTATTCGGCAAAATAATACTCATTTCT
The DNA here is from genome assembly GCA_948433295.1 of uncultured bacterium. Taxonomy (GTDB): domain Bacteria; phylum Cyanobacteriota; class Vampirovibrionia; order Gastranaerophilales; family Gastranaerophilaceae; genus Scatousia. Next base: position 38,039 of record CAOJDT010000005.1, on the reverse strand, counting down.
TCACCACCGTAACGACACACAATATCCGTAGCACGAACATTTCGTTTCAAAGTCTGCGCAACCTGTCTCAAAACAGCGTCACCCGCCTGATGCCCGAATGTATCATTAAATTTTTTAAAGAAATCAATGTCAAGAATTATCATTGAAAATTCTGTTTCGTAACGTTTACACTGATCAACCTGACGTTTCATTTGCTCCTGAAAATATCTGTGATTGTATAGTTCAGTCAAACCGTCCGTTGTAGCAAGTTTGTATTGCTGTTCAAAGTCTCTTGATTTAATGAAATACTTTACGACAAATGCAGATATAAATGCCGTCAATGCAAGAAGCAGCGGATAAACGATATCAACCCAGCAATTATTAAATTTTAATGCAAAATAAGCGCCAATAACATAAATCAAATACAACGAAAATGAAGAAAGTGAGGCAACAAAAGCAGAATTAACACCCATAATAATCACAACTGTCAAAACAGCCAGCAATATTCCGTATACAACAGTAAGAGCTTTATTCTGTTTATGTATAAAGTTATTGTCAATAATATTATTTACGTAAGTAGCTTGAACTTCAACACCGGGATAAATTCTGCTTACCGGAACCGTTTTGATATCAAAAAGGCTTGAGGCTGTAGTTCCGAAATATATAATTTTATTATTAAAGTCGTATTCGTTTTTAATTTCGCCTTTTACGATTCTTATAAGCTTGTAAAGCGGAATATATTCATAAGTCCCTGACTCGCCGTACCAGTTCAAAATAGCGTTTCCGTTGTCGTCCATAAAAATTCTTCTATTTCCGAGACGCAGGTTTGAATTTCCGTCCAAAATCAGTTTATCGACTTGTATATTTTCTGATTTTTTAAGATAATCCAGCCCGATTTTTAAACCTAACTGCGGATAAAATTTATCACGATATTTCAATAATAGCGGCATTCTTCTAAGAATTCCGTCTTCTGCACGCGAAACATTTATCATGCCTATATTGGAAGTAGAATTCAATATTCCTTCAAGAATCGGACGGCAGTTAAAATATGTCAGTTCCGAAAAATCAACGCTATTTGAGTAATTTTCAACATTTACGGAAAGTTTTTCAGGCAATTCCGGACGAACACGCAACGATTCTGGCTGATTATCAAAATTCATGGCAGTAAAAACATTGTCATATTTTTTAAATACATTAATTAATGCTTCATCAGCTTCTTTCGCACTTTTCATTGACTTAACAAACATCAAATCAAAAGCTATACTAACGGGTTTTTGAGTTTCCAAAAAGTCGACAACCTTAGCATAAACATCTCTGGACAACGGCCATTCTCCGTAATTATCAAGAATATACTCATAACTGGCGTCGTCAACCGCAACTATAAGAATATTATCATTGTGTTTTTTTATTCCGCTTTTAACCAGAATATTTTGGCGTAAATCAAAAGTTCTATTTTCAATAACATTGATAAATGCGTTAAAATTTGCACTTCCGAAAGCAAGAACAATAATTACGCAAAACAAAAATAACCAAATAGTATATAAAATTTTCTTCAGCATATTAAATTATCCCAAATCTACATTATCAGTATAATTGATATTAGAAGATTTGGCAACAAAATTTTTTACGAGAAAACGTTTTTCAAGAATAATATTATTTAACTTAAGAATTTCTGTAGAATATAAAAGTTCATCCGGATTTTTAAGATAGCGGAGCAAACATTGTTCGTGCAAATTCATATTAAACAACCACCTGTAAATACTGTACTGATAACATTTTTATTATGCTTGAACAAATAAAATAACACATCAACTTTTTATATAATATTGAACCGACTTTCTCATGCAAACAGATGAATACAAACTTTTTGTTTTGTTTTGCAATAATATCTTGCACTTTTATATTTCTGTTGTATGATAATATTAGTCGAATGTAAATTTTTCAAGTTTGGAATCTTGGAAACAAAGAAAGAGGTTAAAAATGAAACAAGGAATTCACCCTGATTATAAGAAAACAGTTATTAAATGCGTTTGCGGTAACGAAATCGAAACTGGTTCGGTAACCGAAAACATCACAGTTGAAATTTGTAACGCTTGCCACCCGTTCTATACAGGTCAACAAAAAATTCTTGACTCTGAAGGTAGAGTTGAAAGATTCAACAAACGTTACGGCAATAAGTAATTGTTTTATTAAGAAATATTTACATAATACCACTTTTCAAATGAAAAGTGGTATTATTTTATTATGCTCAATTCTATTGATAAAAGTGCGGTAGAAATAAAAAATGAATTCAAAAACGAATTTTCAACAAATATTTCACCGAAAATTAAACAATTTAATAAGAAGAGATTTGTTCTTGCGATTGAGGGTATTGTTTCGCTTATTTTTATAAGTAAAACCAATCCGCCGAACGCTCTTACTCCAGTGTTTTTCTCGCTTCTGGAAAACATAAAAAAAACCTTCAAAACAAAATCAGTAAGAGTATCTATAAAAGATAACAGCATTATACTTTTCATAAAAACACATAACAAAAGATTAAACGTATTTGACTGGACAAAAGATATGGAAAGTTCAAAAGCATACGAGCCGTTTATTAACAGATGGCTTTCGGTATTTAATATGGCAGATAATCTGTCAAAAAAATCTTAAGCAGGATATAAAATTTAAATGATTCGGAGGAAAGATGGAAGGAAATAACAAACCGGTTGTAAATTTAATTTCAAAACCGGAAAATATGCTAAAAACAGTTTATACGGCTTGCAGAACATGCTACAGTGCAGATTATCCGATAAATATTTACAACAGCACAGACGACAGCGAAAAAATGCTAAAACTCATTGAACGTGTGATTTCTTCCGGTCACTATTCGACAATAGAACACATTCAGATAAGCTTCGCAATCTCAAATGTATCTCGTGCGTGTACACACCAACTTGTTCGCCACAGACATATGTCGTTTTCTCAAAAATCACAAAGATATGTAAAAGAAAAAGGTCAGTTTGACTATATTATTCCGCCTACAATTGAACGTAACGAGGAATTAAAAACAAAATATGTGAAATTTATGAGCAAAATTGCAGAGCAATATCAGGAATTTGTAGATGCTGGAATTCCGGCAGAAGACGCACGTTTTGTGCTTCCAAATGCGGCAGCAAGCTCTATGGTTGCAAGTTTGAACCTCAGAGAAATGATTCATCTGGCAAATTTAAGACTTTGCACAAGAGCACAATATGAAATCAGAACACTTGTAAAAAGTATGTGCGATGAACTCATAAAAGAAGAACCTTGGCTTAAACCATATCTGGTTCCAAAATGCGAACGACTCGGATTCTGCGATGAAGACAAGTCATGTGGCAGAATGCAGACAAGATAATAACAAAATAAAAAGCTCTCTTATAAAGAGAGCTTTTTTTATGCAAACATTTTACACATTTATATCTAATCTTTAAGGAAATTAACCATCTTCAACATGGCAAGCCAGAACGAATCTCTTGACGGAACCGGTCTTGAATTCTGCCTGTTAGTAATATCAGAAACAAGACTGTTCAGATAAACTTCAAGATTTGTGTAATCTTTATTAATAAGATTAAAGTAACCTGAATCCTTTGGATTATTAGAATCTAACCCATGCAATCTCTCCCATTTATCAGGAATTCCGTCCCCATCTGAGTCCTTCAAACCTCCCTTAACTGCAGGATAATTGTACCCCCCTCCGTCAGTAGGAATATCAATTATTCCGGCAAGACTGCCCTTGGAACCTTTGAGATTAAAATGATTATTATTAATACTTTGCACAAGCCTGCTATCAACATCATCGCGTTCTTTTGATGCTCCTGCATATTGCAAAACATTTTTAAAAGCTTGATTTGCAGTATGAAGAGTAACCGGGGCATGGAAAAACTGACGCCATGAAAGATAAGGATTTTTGCCTTCCTTAATATCCTGCTGATTAGGATAAACCCCCATCCAGTTATCATTTGTATGAAGCGGATTGTTATAAACAAAATTACCATACAAATATAAACTTGGAGTTTTAGGAATTGATTTTACTTTATTTAAATCCTCATGAATTCTTATAATTTGACTTTTAACAGGAATAGTTGTGGCAGGTCCGCTCTTATAATAGTTATTTACCATATTAAGGCTGCCCTGCATTGTTCCTTGAGAGGAATTATCTTCCCAGTTTACGATAACATTGTTTCTGAAATCCACAAGCTGATAAATTGAACTGTTATCTAAAAGCATGTTATCAAAATAAGGATTTTGTCTTGAATTACTTACAAAAAGGTTATGATGAAACGAAGATGACAACCCGCCCAGTTTTGCCCCTGCTCCGTTATACCCTGCATCGGTTTTATTAAGAGCTTCACTGATAATACACCATTGCATAGTCAAAAGAGCATTCCCTTGCAAAATTACGTTCTGATTTGTAGACCAACTGAAAGAACAGTGGTCAATTAAAATTCGTTGTCTGTATTTTGCTATAAGAGCAGATGTATTTGTTCCAATTCCGGGACGAAATCTTAAATATCTGATAATAACATTATCAGCATTAATAATTAACGGATAATTTTTAATACAAATACCTTTGCCGGGCGCAGACTGCCCTGCGATAGTGATAAAATCATGATTAATTTCAAGAGGTGAATTAAGAGCAATTACGCCCGCAACATCAAAAACGACATTTCGTCTGCCAGATTGAGAAACAGCGTAGCGCAATGTACCAGGCTTATCAGAATCTTCAAGAGTCGTTACATGATAAACAACACCGCCTCTTCCCCCTTGAACATAGGCACCAAATCCTTCTGCACCCGGAAAGGCAAATTCTGTTTTCGGAACAAAAATCATTATAGCAATAATGAAAGCCGAGATTAAAAATAGAATTAAACCTGTAATTCCAAGCACTAATAGATTTATTTTTGAAATTTTCATACTTCCCCCAAATATTATTTTTTTATATTAAGACATTTTTAGAAAACTGGCAAAATTTTAACAAAGCTAAATAATACAGCAGAGACAAATTTTGTTTATCTCTGCTGTAATGACCTTGGTGGGAGTCGAACCCACGACCACCGGTTTAGGAAACCGTCGCTCTATCCTACTGAGCTACAAAGCCATATATGCGTCCGGCGGGAGTCAAACCCGCGACCTTCGCCTTCGGAGAGCGACACTCTATTCAACTGAGCTACAGACGCTTAATAAATTTATTTTAGCATAAAAAAAGCGGCTTAAAAAACCGCTTTTCAATAATTTTATTTCATAAAATCTGCGGCATTAACAGAAGCACGTTCAGATTCATTTGTAACTTCAAAGAACGGAAGCTGTTTTATATTAATCATAGCTGCAACTAATGAGCCGGGGAAAATTTCAACAGCATTATTCAATTCTAAAACCGCAGAGTTATAGAATCTTCTTGCAGCGGCAATATGTTCTTCCTGTTCATTGTAAGTTTGAATAGCAGTAATCATTGTTTGATCCGATTTTAATTGCGGATAATTTTCTACAGAAACAAACAATTGTCCCATTTTACCGCTTATTAAGTTATCTAAATCTAATTTTTCTTTAACACTTCCGAGTTCTGCAGGCATTTTTGCAGCTTGTGCACGAAGTTTTGTAATATCTTCCAACAAGCCTCTTTCGTGTTCCATAAATTTATTTGCTATAAAAAGAACATTAGATATCAAATCGTAACGTTTTTTAAGTTGTACATCAATCCCTGAAAAAGCTTCTTTAGCTTTATTTTTCTTTCTCACCAGTGAAACATAAAAACTGTATGAGAAAACAATAAGAACTATAGCAACAATTGTCAATAGCATAGAAATACCTCCATTGAAGTTTATAAAAAGTTTGTCCATTCCAACCTCATTTCTTTTTACGATTATAACATATTGTCACGATTTTGTCTATTGACCTGTAACAACAACGGTAAAATCAGTTTCACCGCAAAAGTAGTTAATTGGTTCATAAACAAACTGATAGCCTGCGACAGAAGGCGTTTTCTTTTTCAACCAGTTATAATATTCATTTGTAACTTTATTTGAATGTGCTATAAATTGAGAATGGGTTTTTGCAAGATTTCCGGTACATTTAACATTTATACCGAACTCTTCCAACTCAGCTTTCAAAGCCATTGCTTCTGATTCTTTTGATAGAGCATACATAATACCTGCAGACATAGCCGTATTTTCATCAGGCTGAACTTTTTCTCTGTAGACAAGCCTGTTAACGACTTCCTGAGATTTTTGCGGGTCGACAATCCAGTAGCTTATGTAACCTTTTTTATTTGGAGAACCCGGAAGGGTAGCAATTTCAATTTTATCCATATCAATATGTTTTACAAGAGCTGCATACTGAGAAAGCTCGTAGAGTGACATATTTGTTTTAACATATTTTTTTGTAACGTTTATTACTTCAGGAATTTTTGCAACAGTTTCAGGCTTGTGGAATTCCTGCATCAATCCTCGCAAAAACCATTGTTGTCGATGAGTTCTGCCAATATCACCAAGAGGGTCATGGCGGAATCTCAGATATCCGACAGCCTGTTCTGAATTAAGCCTGTGTTCACCTTTCTCAAGATTAATATGAAGCTTACCTGCATAATCGTGGTATCTCATAGGTTTTTCCACATATACGTTAACCCCGTCCAGCGCATCAACAATAGCCTTAACCGCATCATCGTGAACTATAACATATCTGTCAATACGAATACCCAACATATCTTCAATTGTGCGGATAGTCATTCCTATACCGCCGATAGCGTGGGCAGCGTTAATTTTTTGAACTCCGTTGTTATCGGGAAGATAAACTTTACTGTCACGCGGAATAGAAATTGCATTCACAGATTTGGTTTTAGGGTCAATATTAAACAATATTATTGTATCGGAACGTGTACCTGTCCACAAATCATTATCATTTCCGCTCGCATCAACGCCGAGGAACAAAATGTTTTGTTTTTTAGGTCCGAACGGCCAAGAGAATTCGGCTTTTTCTTTATGTGCATTATCTTTATTTGCAGAGTTAAAAATTTTGGTAACAAAAGAATTTTCGCCCAAATATTTTTTCAACAAATCACCGCTTCCAGCAAAAATAAATATAGCGCCGATTACACAAACAAAGATGATAAACATAATTATAACAGCACGAACAAATGCCTCCTGTTCTCGCTGATGTTGTTTCATTCTCTCAATATAATCGTTTCTTCTTGAATTTTCCTGAGTTTTATACTCTTTAATTTCATCATGTATAGACATAAAAAGATCCTTTACTCTCTTCTAATAGAAATATTTTAATATAAAACCATAATCAAACCATACAATAAATTATGTATTTTATCAAAATACATGAACCAAGAACAGCGAAACAAGCGTAAAATAAACAGCCAGTCCTACAACGTCAATTGTTGTTGCGATTACGGGTCCTGACGCAACGGCAGGATCCACATTAATTGATTTTAACGCAAACGGAGTAAACGTACCGATTACAGTAGCCATAGTCATATTTATCGCCATTGCGACGCCTACCACAATCCCCAATTCGACATTATGCTGCCAGCCCCATGTGGCAAAAGTTACGAGAATCCCGAAAAATCCGCCGATTAAGAATCCGATAAACGCTTCTCTTAATATATGATGAACAGCAGAACTCAAAGTTACCTGACCTGTAGAAAGACCACGAACCATAAGAGTAATACTTTGCGTTCCGATATTTCCGCCCAAGCCTGCAAGTAACGGCATAAAAATCGCAATTATCGGCAAGGCAGTAAGTGTATGTTCATAGTAATGCGCTACATTTACCGCAACAAATTCGCCCAATAATGTGATAAACAGCCACGGCGTTCTTGCACGGATTGCATTAAATACGTTACCCGAAAGAATCTCATCTTCATCAACGACTTCGGTCGAAATACCGGAAGATTGGTAAATCTCTTCGGTTGTTTCTTCTTCGAACAAATCATGAACATCATCCCACGTAATCATCCCTTTCAGACGGTTATACAAATCCACAACGGGAAGAGCGTTATATTGATACTTCATGAATTCATCGGTAATATAATCGCTGTAGTCGTCAACATGAAGTTTAACGATATCAGAAATCATGATATCTTCTACTTTTTGATTGATAGGTGAAGTCAAAAGTTTACGCAGCGAAACAACACCAAGAAGGTGATTTTGTTTATCCGTAACGTAAACGTAATAAAGTTCCATGTTATCCTGTTCAGCCTTAATTCTAATATGATTTAAGACATCCTGAACACTCATATCCGAATTTACGGTAAGCACAACAGGGTTCATAATCCCGCCCGCAGTGTCTTCGTTATATGTCAAAAGTTCTCTGACCTCTTCGGAAAACTTGTGAGGCAACTTATCCAGATAAGTTTCACTCTCATCTTCTTCCATATCACCGAGAACGTCAGCTGCAGCATCGTGCGGAAGTTTCGTAAGAATCTTTGACGCCACTTCTTCATCAATATCGCTTAAAAGTTCAACCTGAATTTGTGCGGGTAAATACTCCATTAAATCAGCGGCTTTCTCAACATCGAGAAGCTTAAAACATTCCAAACGTTCTTCCGGCTTCAATTCTTGAAAGATATCCGCCAAATCCGCAACGTGATAACCGTTCAACTCTTCTTGAAGCTGTTCGGTTGTTTCATCATCCATTATTTCGCGCAAGCGCTCGATTATGTTCTCAATATTAATCATAAAATTATTATATTACAAAAAGAAAAATTGATAAATTTAAAATGTTGATATAATCATAAAAACATGCTATACTAGAAATATAATTAATGGAGGATATACCGTGAAAAACAAGACTATGATTGAATTCCCGATAGGGGGGGGGGGGCTCGGATAACCTCCTGACAAGCATTAAGCGCAAATCAATTCCTGCATTTACCTTGGCAGAGGTTTTGATTACTCTGGGTATTATAGGAGTGGTTGCAGCTATGACACTGCCGACATTGATACAAAAAAATGAGGAAAGAGTAACCGTAACAAAGGTTAAAAAATTTTATTCTGTGATTAATCAGGCTCTTTTAATGGCAATTAAAGATAACGGTTATGTAGACGAATGGAATTTTCTTAGCGAAAAAGAGGAAGATGAAGACTTTGGCAAAGCAGATAAACTTGCCGTATATTTAAAACCTTATCTGAAAATCTCTAAAGATTGCGGTTCGGAAAGCGGCTGCATCGCACCTCAAAACTATAAATTATTTAATGGTACACTTTGGAATAGTTATGACCAATCAACTCAATATTACAAAATGATACTTGCTGACGGGAGTTACCTGTGGCTTAGGACAAGCGGAACAAATTGCACCGTAACAGATGGCGGATACCAAAATGTATGTGGTTTAATTTGGCTTGACATAAACGGAAAAAATTCACCCAATGTAATAGGCAAAGATGTTTTTAGCTTTGTTCTGCTTAAAAACAGAGTTATGCCTCATAAAGGAGATGAGGCCTCAGATTCAGGCTGGAATTATGCTTCATACATTCTTCAACACGGAGATATGAAATATCTGTACAAATAAATCATTTTGTTTATGCTAAAATAATCTTACAGGAGAGAAAAAGATGATTAAAGATTATTTTTTAAACGAAATTGAAACTGCTATTGAAAAAGCAATCAAAGATAACAAACTCGGACAAATGACCGAATACACAAGAGGCACGCTTTCTACCGAACGTCCTAAAAATGCAGACTTCGGCGATTTTGCGATTAACGTTTCATCACTTGCAAGAAACGCAAAAATCGCTCCGCCTATGATTGCCAATGCTATTGTTGAATACGTTAATAAAGAAGACAACGAATACACTGTTGTTGCAGGATTCATCAACTTCAAATCCGGCAAAAATCTTCTTGTGAACGCAATAGAAGAAATTTTCAAAAAAGATAAAAATTACGGCAAACCCGAAAATGTTAAAACAGAAAAAATTCTTCTTGAATACATTTCGGCTAACCCGACAGGTCCGTTCCACATTGGTCACGGACGCTGGGCTGCAATGGGTTCCGTTCTTGCAAACCTTTTGAAATTCTACGGACATGAAGTTTATCAGGAATTTTATATTAATGATGCGGGTTCGCAAATCAATAAACTCGGGAATTCGCTTGCTATAAGAATTCGTCAGGAACTCGGCGAAGATATTGATTTCCCTACAGATGAAGTTGAAAGAAAAAATTTCTATCCCGGAGATTACCTGATTCCTGTTGCGAAAAAATTTATTCAAAAGGTACAGGCTTGTCATCCTGAACTTGTTTCAGGATCTCAATTAACACTTGATGAGGCTAAATTAATTGATACAAAAATCCTCAGCGACTTTGCAAAAAAAGAAATGGAAGATTTGCAAAAAGCACTTTTGGATAATTTCCGCGTACATTTTGATAAGTTTTATTCCGAATTAACGCTTCACAATTCAGGAAAAGTTGATGAATGTGTTAACAAATTAAAAGCAAGTGGTAAAATTTATCAAAAAGACGGCGCAGACTGGTTCAAATCATCGGATTACGGAGACGACCAAGACAGAGTAATCAAAAAAGCAGACGGTTCAAACACTTATTTGACTGCCGATATCGCTTATCATATTGACAAACTTGAACGCGGATTTGACAGACTTATTAATATCTGGGGTGCAGACCATCACGGTTATGTTGCGCGTGTAAAAGCCTCAATTGAAGCACTCGGATATGCCCCTGATAAACTTGAAGTTCTTCTCGGTCAACTTGTAAACCTTCTTATAGACGGAAACGAAGTCCGTATGGGTAAACGTAAAAACATGGTTACCCTTGATGATTTGATTGATGAAGTCGGCGTTGATGCAACACGTTTCTGGATGTCAATGAGAAACATCGACACAACTCTCGATTTTGATATAGAACTTGCAAAAACAAACAGTGACGAAAACCCTGTATTCTATGTTCAATACGCACATGCTAGAGCTTGTTCTATTCTGAGAAATGCTACCGAAGAAAAAATTAACACGGAAACAGGCAAAAAAACACCTGCACCGCTTTTAAAATCAGAATTTGACGAATTAATTAATAACTACAAAGCCGAAACAATTCTTCCGACTCTGGAAACCGCTAAAAAATTAATCTTGAAACTGGAAGAATACAAATCAATGATTAAAACATCTGCGGAAACAAGACAGGTTTACACTATTTGCCGTTATGTGCAGGAACTCGCAGGAGAATTCCATTCGTTCTACAACGCAAATCGCGTAATTTCAGATGATAAAGAAATGATGAAAGCAAGACTTTCGCTCGTTGTTGCGGTTAAGAAAGTTCTCAACAATGCGCTTGACTTACTTGCCGTAACCGCACCTGAAAGAATGTAACTAGACAGCGGTGTACGTTTGTACACCGCTATAAAAAAGGAGAACAGCATGAAAACACAGACTATGAAAGGATTCCCGACAGGGGGGGGGGGGCACGGCTGAGCCGCAGCTCTACTCTGGAGCGATTTTTGACAAAACACTTTGCACAATAATTACAAAACACACGAAAAATTTGAAAGCGTTTTTGAAGACAAATGTCTTTTTGAAATTAAAAAACGCACAAGAGAATGAACAATTATGTCATCCTGAAGTGCCTGAGCGCGGACAAGCTTTTACCTTAGCAGAAGTCCTTATCACTCTTGGCATAATAGGAATTGTAGCTGCTATGACTTTGCCGACACTGATTCAGAAACACAGACGCAGTGTTGTCGAAACATCTTTAAAAAAGTTTTACACCAATATGAATCAGGCGATTAAATTGTCAGTTGTTGAAAACGGAGAGACTAAATACTGGACTTTCGGCGACGCGGATAATGCCAATGATATAGAAGCTTTTTTTAACAAATACTTGAAAAAATATGTCAAAGTTTTAAAAACAGACAAAATTACTAATGCAAATGGAAAGTTAAGATTTGCCATATATTTTTCTGACGGCTCGGGAGCAATGATATATCATCATGGGCATGATTGGAGCTATTGCATAAATGCGAAAGATTTAACTAAAACCGGAACCAACGGTACGCGTTGTTTCAGCTTTGGCTTTTATCCCGTAATGACAAATGGTGAAGAAAAGTATTATTCCGGTAAAAATTTTATTAATAAAGGAATAGAACCCTACGTGAATACTGTTGCCAAAGGTGATGACGGCAAAGACTTAAAAGACGAGAATGGAAAACTTCTTTATACAACAGAAAAAGACCTTTATACTCAAAAATGTTACGCAAAAATAATTCAGCTTAACGGCTGGCGTATACCTGACGACTATCCGCTGAAATTTTAAAAAAGCCACAAAAAAAGACCGCTTGAAAAAGCGGTCTTTTTTTTATTCTATAAAACAGGAACATCAACAGGCTCAGTGAGTATAACATTCAGGACTTCATTTGTATAAAGCTGAACATCCTTACCTTTTCTGAACAAATCAGCGATACTGTCAACAACAAAATAAACACCGCCGCCGACTGCGCCACCTACAGCACTTAACGGAACCGTAACATATTTTGCGGCACCATCGTTTACAATATCATTACCCCACTCAACAGCATTTGAGGTAATTTCTTTTGTCCTGTCCCAATTTTCTTTTACTGCATCACCATAACCTCTTGTAGTAGTGATTCCTCCATCATAAGTCATATCCGCACGTCCAACTATATTCAAACTCAATGGAACCTGTCTTCCTGTCGGAGTAACCACATGGTCAAAATCAAGATACAAAATCGCACCTTTTGAAAGTCTTTTTGCTGGAACAATATTTTTAATTGAACCTCTGACAAGCGAACCTGACGGAAGAATAACATCATTATCATTCATTTGTTCATTCATTAAAATTGCGGAAAAATCTTTTCCCACAGAATTTATTGAACTTACGGGATTAAGCATTTGAAGTTGAAACTTCGTTCCCGCAGGAATTCGTTTCGTTTTTGCGTTAGCGTTAAACGGGGCTGCGAAAGCCGTCTGTGCAAGCAACATCATTGACAGAATTATAGTAAACAATTTTAATTTCATAATAGAATCCTCCCTCTTATTACTACTATTCTAAATAAATATAAAATAAATGCAATATGTTGCATAAAGTAACAAAAATTGTTATGATTCAAATATGAGTAACCTTGAAAAAATACAGGAATTACAGGAAATACTTCATAATGACGGCGAAAACTTTCAGGCTCGCCGCGAACTGGCAGTACTTTTGCTTGATAACGGATTTACAAAAGAAGCTTTACAACATTTTATGTGGCTGACGAAATATTTTCCCGAAGATGCAAGACTGTATTATAACATCGGAATAGTTTATGAAAAACTCGGGAATTTTGAAAAAGCCAAAGATTCTTATAAAAAAGCGATTGAAATTTCGCCCGAAGAAACTGACGCCTATTATAATTTGGGACTGGTTCATACAGAATTGAAAGAGTTTGATAACGGTATAGAATGTTTTGAAAAAGTTTTGCAAAAAGATTCTGACGATTCAAATTCTTATTTCAACCTAGGAATATGTCAGCTTAAAAAAGGCGACTTAATCGGCGCAATGATGAACTTTCAAAGTACAATAGACATTAATGATGACGACTTATACGCCCATTTTTATATAGGCAACATCTTGAAAGAAATGGGGGACTCTCAAGCAGCGGCAGAACAGTTTAAGAAAGTTCTTGAAATTTCGCCTGATTACAGCTGGGCATATTATAACCTTGCCGTAATAGACTTTGAAAACGGTTATTACGAAGAAGCCATCTACAAACTCGAACAGTCCTTAAAATACAATCCGAAAGATTTGGAAGCCTATATAAATTATATTAAAATAATGGCAAAGCAGGGACTTTATGATGAAGCAAAAGTCATCGCTCAACGCGCTGTTGAAGAATTCTCTGACAATGGTGACATTTATTACATTAGCGCACAAATAAGTAAAAAAATCGGAAACTTTGATGAATGCCGCAAAGAACTTAACCTTGCAATGCAATATTCGGAGACGCTTTCGGTTCCGCAAGACAAAATCATAGAAGAACTTGAAGAAATCTCATAATAAACCGTGATTGTTTCTTTTAAATTTTCAGCATGTTAAAATAAACTCATAAAATTATAATATGAGGAATTATCACTATGAAAATGTCGAAATTATTTGTACAAACCCTGAGAGAGTTTCCGTCCGATGCGGAAGTTATTTCGCACAAAATGCTTGCAAGAGCGGGTTATATAAGAAAACTCACATCAGGCGTTTATAACTATCTTCCATTGATGTGGAGAGTTTTGAGAAAAGTTGAAACAATCGTTAGAGAAGAAATGGACGCAGCCGGCGCTCAGGAACTTTTGATGCCTTTTGTTCAACCAAAAGAACTTTGGGAAGAATCAGGCAGATGGGAAGCTTACGGCAGAGAATTAATGAGATTGAAAGACCGCCACGACAGAGTTATGTGTCTCGGCCCTACTCACGAAGAAATTATTACGGCAATCGCACGTGACGGGTTGAAATCTTACAAACAAATGCCTGTTAACTTATATCAAATCCAGTCTAAATTCCGTGACGAAGTCCGTCCGAGATACGGGCTTTTACGTGGCAGAGAATTCATTATGAAAGACGCATACAGCTTTGATACATCTGAAGAAGGTCTGGATAAAGAATATCAAAATATGGCGAAGGCTTACAAAAGAATTTTCGAACGCTGCGGACTTGATACAAAAATGGTTCAATCAGATTCAGGCGCAATCGGCGGAAGCGTTTCGCATGAATTTATGGTAATTACTGATACGGATGCAGGAGAAAATGACGTTTTCTACTGCGAATGCGATTACTCTGCAAACTCTAATCACGCGGTTTCAAAATTACCTGAAGCTGTTGTTGACGGCAAAGATTACTTTAAAGAAACAAAAGTTATAGACACTCCAGAAACTCATTCGATTGAACAGTTAAGCGAATTTCTAAATATTCCTTCAACATTGATTTTAAAATCACTTGTCTACATTGTTGATAAAAAGCCTGTAATAGCTTTAATCCGTGCAGACAAAGCCGTTGAAGAAACAAAATTAATGAACGCTGCCGGCGGAATTGATATCAGAATCGCATCTTCTGCAGAAATCGCCGAACTTATGGCAGAAAAAGGGTTTGATGCTGTTCCGGGATTTATCGGTCCGAACGGAATGGACGGAATCACGATTATTGCTGATGAAACAGTAAAAGATATGAAGAATTTCGTTGTAGGAATTAATCAAACAGACAAACACCTTGTGGGTGCAAATCTCTGCGATTTAGGTATTGATGAAATAAAATATGCAGATATCCGTCTTGTTGAAGCAGGAGAACTTTGTCCTGAATGCGGAAAACCGTTAAAAGTTACCAAAGGTATTGAAGTAGGTAACATCTTCAAACTCGGTACAAAATATTCAAAACCGATGAACGCCGTTTATCTTGACCAGAACGGAAAATCGCATCCGTACATTATGGGCTGCTACGGTATCGGAATTTCAAGAACAGCCGCAGCCGCAGTTGAGGCTCATTATGATGAAAACGGTATTAAATGGCCTATTTCAATCGCGCCTTACCACGTTGTAATCGTTCCTGTTAACATCAAAGACGAATTACAAATGCAGGTTGCCGAAAAAATGTACGAAGACCTTAAAAAAGCAGGCGTGGAAGTCGTTCTTGATGACCGTGACGAACGTGCGGGGGTTAAGTTTAAAGACGCAGACTTAATCGGCTTCCCGTATCGCGTAACCGTTGGAAAAACAATTACCGAAGGTTTTGTAGAATACAAAACTCGTGAAACCGGCGAAATCGAAAAGGTTACACCGGAAACAGCCACAGAACACTTAATCGAAATCGTTAAAAATATCAAATAACAAAAAAGCGGGTTTTACAGCCCGCTTTCTTTTATATCTATTTTATAACCCAAAATCTCACATATCAGAATCATTTCAGAAAATCTCAGAGAGCCTTTCTCAATTTTTGCACGAACGTTAAACCTGGAATATTCTTTCCCGCTTAAAACACTCATTCTCCTTGCCAATTCTGCAATTGTAATCTTATTTCTGAAAAGCAAAAGCCTAACAAGTTCGTTTATATCCGTTTTTGAATCAATATCAATATTTATACCCATTGTTTCATTATAAATGGTTTGTTAATATATTGATATTTTCAAATGGATATGTTATTATGTTAATATATAATTATCATAATAAAAATAATTGAACACAATTTTAAGATATGTTAAGGAGGTTTATGAAAAACACAAAAAGAAATTACACCGAAAAACTCGGCTTTACGCTGGCAGAAGTATTAATAACACTTGGAATTATCGGGGCTATAGCTGCTATGACGTTGCCATCTCTAATAAACAAAATCAACGGTGCAGAAAACAGAACAGCTCTATTAAAATCATATTCAATTTTGACTCAGGCACTCCAAAGACTTGAAGCAGAACAAGGTTACCCTGCAAAACGTGAGAATTACGGAAATAGACAATTTACAACAAATTATAAAAAATATTTAAAAATTACTAAAGATTGCGGTTACGAGTCATGCTTCGGAAGAACTAGCGAAGGCGATGAAACCTACATTTCTAAAGTTTATAAAAACTTTAATCAAACTAAATATGCGCCTGCATATTTTTTTGATGACGGTCAATATATTTTAAATGACGGTATTATCCTGATGATTGAAGATGACAAAGGCTCAAACACAGGCACAGGAAATTTCTTTCTGACTGTCGATGTCAACGGAGTAAACAAAAAACCAAATGCCTGGGGAAAAGACCTGTTTACATTTCAAATAATGAATGACAGTGGTAAATTAATTCCAATGGGTGCAGAAGGAACATATTACACTGATTTAAGCAAATATTGTTCAAAAACGTCTATTGAGAGATTGAACGGAATCGCATGCACTTACAAAGCAATGACTAAAAAAGATTATTTTAATAAACTTTAAATCAAAAGCGGGTTAAAAAAACCGCATATTTTAGCAAAAAATTTTATATTCTAACTTAATATAATTATGATTAAGCCAAAAAATTTTACCCCTATATCCACAGAAGAAATAATAAACCTTCAAAAATCACGTCAAATATTTTCCGATTGTTATCTTACATCTACATTAAACGCATTGACGAGAACCGAAAAAGGCAGACAAATTCTGCAAAAAAATATTCAAAGAAATTTAGAAACACAGGAATATAAAATACACTTCGAAAACATATACTCACAACCCAAAGATATTTTTATCACAGAAAAAGAAATCCAAAATCTTGAACTAACAGATAAATTTTTTAATCCAATATATGTTCAGCCAAATTCGGCAGTTGATGCACAAAAAGCTGTTGAAATCGCAATGAACAAAATTATTCGTGAAAACTTTTTTATGAAAAATTTATTTTCAAGATTAGCCAAGTCTGTAGAACCGTTTGAATATAATTTACCATCACACTTTATGAATATATTTACAGGAAAAAAACCTGTATCACTTAATGAAAAATCCATCAGATTGACTCTTAATTCAAAAAAACACGAGACCTTTGAACTTTTTAAACAAATGCAAAATTCCGAAGGAGAATTTAACTTCGTAGCAGGAACAAGCATGGGAACAAAATTTCCTCTGACAAATTGGCACTGTTTCACAATTGAAAATGTTAATTTGCTACAAAATAAAATAAGACTTTATGATACAAAAGAAAAAAAGAGCGAGAATTATACATTCAGAGAAATTTGTGAAGGTATAAAATTTTTAACCGGTTATTTCAGCAAAGATTTAACTTAATCAGAATTTGATTTTTCAATATCTTTAATAGAAATATTAAACTTCAACAGATAAAAACCTCCGATGACAGTAAGCATTATCATCAATAAAGTTTGATGCACGGTAGAAATAGCCAGAGCAGTTGATTTTTCAATACTAAATATTCCGAGCGCCATAATATATGCAACCTGATAAGGACCAAGGAATACCGATGTTGAAGGAATCATTGTAGAAAAAGAAATTAAACTCAACACAAATAATCCGGCAGAAAATCCTAAACCCAGAGAGAAGCTGTCAACAATCAAAAATGCAACATAAGCTTCAATTCCCCAAATAATAATACTTGTTAAAATTGCAATAAAACAATATTTCGGATAATCAAGGACTTCAAATCCCTCCATAAAGGATTTTATATGCTTACAAATATTTTCGACAGCAAAAACTATACGAACAAAAAACTTTTGCGGAAGTTTATTTACAAGCCCTGTAAGCCCGTTACAAATTAAATCTATTTTATTAAATTTAAATATAATATAAAATGCAATAAGACTCCCGATAAAAATAACACCGATGAGATATGCAATATTCAAAATCCACTGCTCCCTGCAATACAATAAAATTGCAGCCAACAACATAAAAAATACACTTACTCCGTCAAGTGTACGCTCTAAAATTATCGAGCCAAAGACCTTCATCTTCTTTTCATTTTTTACTGAGCCTAAATAATAAGCTCTATATACATCACCTGCACGTGCCGGTAAAAAAACATTCAACATACTTCCGACCGTAAAAACTTCCCCCAGATGAAGTGATGAATACTTAGAATCATTTAAAAGAAGAGCTTTCCAACGAATGCCTCGTATATAAAGTGTTAAAACATACAATGGCAAAATAAGCCAAATGTTTTTAAAATCAAAAGACTTAAATGTCTGTAAAAGTTCAGCCCAGTTTATTTTATAAAATATAAATCCCAACAATATCAGTGTTATAGCTAAAGCAAAAATCTTTTTCTTATTCATATATTAAATTTTATCACAAATACACTTGAAAAAATATTTTTATCTGCTAACATAGTAACAGAAATATGAATAATAATTTTACCTTAAAATTGCATTTACATCATCATATCAACCTGAAAAGGCTGTAGAATTGATGATGCGCGATTTTTAATTTTATAGGTTCAATTCTTTTAACAGTCTTTTCAGGAACCCCGCGTGAAAAGTCAGTACAAATTAAAAGAATTGGAGAATTTTACAAATGTCATTTACAAATATAATATCAGCCATCGGCAATAATAGCAGCATATATCCCCTACTGGTCAGAGATTGCGGAATTGAAGTTCCGTCAAAGGTTTATTTAACCTACAAAGAAAACGAAAACGATAAGCAAATACAAGCGCTCGCAACCAGAGAACGATTTCTTGATGAATATGCCGGTTCTGCAGTCTGGCTCGGCGGAATTCCGCTTGTAGAAAAAATAGCTAATGCACTTATTAAAAAATCCGGTTTTAACCCTAATATTAATATAAAACTTTTCAAAGAAGAAGAATTTCAGGGTTTAAAATATAATCTCAAAAAGTTTAACGGAAAAGTTTCTGATGAAATCCTTAACGATTTGAAAAAAATGTATTTTAAATCTCAGAAAGAAACTTACAAAAAAATGGTTGCAGGAAAATTTGCTGCAGCAACACTTATTCCTGCAGCATTTATAGGTTTTATACTGCCTAAAATGATTTTTGCATCGTCTGCGAAAAAGATTGCAGAACTAAAAAAACAAAACCAACAAAAAGCACAAACAAATAATCCGTTTGAGAAAAAAATTAAAGATTTCAAACTGTCTTTTACCGGAAATATTTCAGAAACCATTGCTAACATGACAACGCTTCAAAAAATGATGATAATTGACGGCGGATATGCTGTAGGTCGGGTTGCTACAGCAAGAAAAGGCGCCGACGGTAACCGTAATGAAGCAAAAGATTTGGCATTCAAAATGGCTGGCATGATGTATTTGAACTTTGTGGCACCAAAACAATTGGAAAAAGTTTTAAATAAAATTACAGGAAAAACACTTGATCCGCTTATGCTTGCAGACAAAGAATTTATCAAAAAAATAAAAGAAGGAACGTTGGAACTTCCAAAATCAAACAGTGCAAAAGATTTGCTGGAATTTGTAGATAACAATCCTGACAGCTTATTTGTCAAATATGCAAACAAATTTGAAAAAGTCAAAATGCTGAAAAACGGAATTCGCGATCCGAGAGAATATGTAAATATCAAAAAGCTTGCCGAATTCAAACAAGATATCGAAAAGTTTGCAAAATCAGCAATTGATTCAAAATCCGTAGAAAAATTTGCAAAACGAGCTAAAAATGTCAAAACATTTAACATTCTTGCAAACGTTGGGATAAGCAGTTTCTTGCTTGCATACTGTCTCCCGAAAGCGCAATACGCTTTCAGAAGACTTGTAACAGGCTCAGAACTTGAACCGGGCATTGTTAACGCACAGATGGAAAGAATTAAAACTTAATCGGATAATTTTCCGGAATACGCCAACCGTTTAACTGAATCATTTTGGCATAACTGGTCGTTTTATGGATATTTTCTTCTGTTACGTATTCCATAATAGGATTTCCATCTTCATCTTTACCAACAGTAGCCTTTGAACCGGAAATATAAGGTTCTACACCTTTGTTACGAAAGTTTTTTACGGTATAAGGGTTACCGTATGAAGGATAATTAGGATAAAAACCAAATAAAAAACAGTTTTTACCGGTTGACCAGGCTTTTTTCAGGTCCTTCCCTTTTAGGCAATAGTACCAATCTTGTCCGGTGCTCCTTATTTTAACACCTGATCCATCTGAAAAATACACAACAAAAGCATTATTAGCAGAATACTGCTCTGTTTTGACGGCTTTTATATATTTTTTAAAATATTTATCATAAAACTGTTCAATATCTGCAGGAGTATTAGCAGGCGGAAATTTCCAGTATTTAGTTTCACCATTTTCAACAATTGACAAATTTATTGCCTGATTAACTGTTGTATAAAATTTCTTGAGTGAAGTTTCCACAACACTTTTTCGATGTTTTTGAATCAGCGTCGGCATAGTCATCGCCGCGACAATTCCGATTATGCCGAGGGTGATTAGAACCTCGGCTAAAGTGAAGGCAACTTTTTTAAGATGTCCTGAATCAAATATCGGCTCTTCAAAATTGCCTCTTACCTTAGAGGAGTTCCGCCCCCCCCCCCGCAAATACAGTCATATCAAGCGTTTTCATAATTTCCTCCAGTTTTATTTGAATTCATGCATCATGTCATTCTGAGGGCTACGCCCGAAGAATCTCTTTATAAAAATGATAAGTACCTCTCCATTATAACATTTATTTTATACACATGCAATCCCATAATAAAATCGAGCCTGAAAATTTCAGACTCGATTTTTAATATTCATATATTTTTATGCAAACACTAATTCTTTTGTTTCAGAAATAACTTTATCTGCAAGAACAGAATTTTTGATTTCTGCTAAATCTTGCTGCATAAGTCTTCTTGGTGAACCTTCTTCCATAGAGTGGTTTCTCAAAAGATATGACGGGTGGAAAATTGTCATGGCTTTGTATTCAACACCGTCAACAGTCACAGACATCCATTTTCCGCGAACTTTTGAAATTGTTTGTTTTTTATCAAGTTCAACAAACGATTTCAACGCAGTTGCACCGCAAAGAACAATAGCATCAGGTTTGATAATATCAATTTGAGCGTCCAAGAACTTACGGCAAGATGATTTTTCTTCATCAGTAGGAACTCTGTTTTCAGGCGGTCTGCACTTTACAGTATTAATGATATACAAATCGTTTTGACGAGAAATACCTGCTTCTGCGAGGAATTCATCCAACAATTGACCTGCACGACCTACAAAAGGCATGCCCATTTCATCTTCCATTTCACCCGGAGCTTCCCCGATTAAAACAATTTTCGCAGTAGACGGATTTCCGTCAGAAAATACTACATTATTTCTGGTTTTTGCAAGCGCACAGCCTTTGCAGCTTTCACACTTTTGTCTTACAATCTCCAGGCATTGACTCTTCATTTTCTCTCTCCTCTTTTTCGTTATTATTTTTAAATAGCCCAACATTATATTTTTTACAATAGCGCTTCAATTCTTTCATAACAACATCCGAAAGTATGAAAACTGCTATCAGATTCGGCACCGCCAAAAACAAAGTAAACGCATCCGAAAGGTTTATAATACTTTTGAAGTTCATGGCAGAACCTACAACTATGAATATACAATATATAACCTGAAAAGTCCTCGTTGTCAATTTTGTATCACCAAAAAGGAATGTCCAGCCTTTAATTCCGTAATATGAGCCGCAAAGCATTGTTGAAAGTACAAAACAACTTGCCATAAACGTTAACAAAATAGGAAAGAAAGGACAAACAGTAGCGAATGCTTTTGAAGTTAATTCTATGCCCGCAAGCCCGTTACTTTGCAAATATACTCCGCTTACAACGATTACGAATGCAGTTGCAGAACCGACAATTACGGTATCAACAAAAGGTTGAAGCATGGCAATAAATGCCTGCGCAACAGGCTTGCTTGTTTTAACGGCAGAAAAAGCAATAGGAGCCGTCCCTAACCCTGATTCATTCGCAAACATCGCACGCCTGAATCCCCAGAGCATGCACGCAAACATACCGCCTTCCATAGCGCGTGGCTTAAAGGCTTCTGTAATAATTACATGAACCGTATGCGGCAAATGATGAATATTCATCAAACAAATTACAAATGCCGATGCGACATAAAGCGTACACATAACAGGAGTCACTTTTGAGGTAAACTTACCTATAGCCTTGATTCCGCCAATAATCGTAAAATAAGTAATAACAGCAACAATCAAGCCCAAAAGCCAACTTTGATTCGCGAAGAAGCTGTTTTCCCCGCCTGTAACTTCCGTAATCTGAGTAGTCATGGCATTAATCTGGAACAAATTCCAACCGCCTATCATAGCAAAAATACAGCATACAGCATAAATTTTTGCCAAATGAGGCGCAAACTTACCCAAGACCTTGTGATTTTTCAGTCCTGCCTGAATGTAATACATCGGACCGCCTGCTACAGAACCGTCTTTATTAAATTGTCTAAACTTTAAACCGAGAAGAACTTCTGCAAACTTCAACGCCATAGAAAGAAAGCCTGCAATAATCATCCAAAAAATTACACCCGGACCGCCGACAGAAACCGCAGCCGCAGAACCCGCTACATTACCGATACCTGCCGATGCCGAAATCGTTGCTGTCAAAGCTTGAAAAGAAGAGACTTCTCCTTTTTTCTTTTTAACAATAATATCTTTATGTTCGTAATTTTTTGTAATTAATTTAAGAGCGTGTTTAAAACCCCAGATACCGATTGCCCGCGTACGAATCGTAAAATAAATTGCAGCGCACACAAGAAGAGCGATAAGAAATTCAACACGAACCCCGTGTATTGTCACGTGGCTGAATATAATCCCTGAAATCTTATCGGCTATTGGGGATAAAAAACCATCTATCGCGCTATCTAAGTTCATCTTGATTTTATTTTACCATGAACATAAATTAATTACCAGCGAGGATAGTCATCCTTAAATTCCCAGTTGTCATGCTGCAACAAGGCAGCACAAAATTGAGGACCTCTATTTTTACAATAATCCATAGCCTTATCGCGAGTATTTAATATAGGCATATAGGCAGGAGCAAAAGACTTATTCCTTGCAATTTCCGAAGCATCTTCGTTATAATAGGTATAAGTTGTAGGCATAAAAAATAAAAATTGGTCTTTACCGCTTTCGTTAGGTAATCTATCACCGTTTATATCAAATTTCAAATCTATACAGTTACCGAAATGCATATCGAGGGTTGAACCATCAGTTAAATAAACTTTTGTACTTGTACTCTTACTAACGTCCTCATCCTCTTCCTGCGGTATATACTGCCCCTTTTCAACTTTAAGAGCTTTTACATAAGGTGCAAAATACTTATTCCAATAAGCATACGTTTTATCATGCACTAATTGAGGATTATCATTAAGTTCATCCTGATAATCCCTACTCCTCCCTGACCATTGATAAGCTTTTGTGCCATTTTCAGCTTCGGCAAACAAAACCGCCTGCTCCATAGTTGTAATAAATTTCTTCAATCGAGCAGTTGCTTCTTGTTTCTGATGCTTCTGAATTAAAGCCGGTAATGTCATTGCCGCAACGATTCCAATGATGCCTAGGGTGATTAAAACTTCCGCCAACGAGAATGCGAAAAACTTTTTAGAGGAGCTTAAAGTTGTTGCCCCCCCCCCGCAAATGCCTGAATATACTTGATTTTTCATACTTATTATTATCTCCTCTATATTTTCTATAATTTTATTATATATTATTTTTCAAAAAATTTCAATACTAACAAATATACATGCAGTCACCGTATGAGAAAAATCTGTACTTATTCGTGATTGCTTCTTTATATGCCTCAAAAATAAATTCTTTTCCCGCCAAAGCGCTCACAAGCATTAATAATGTTGATTTCGGAAGGTGAAAATTTGTTATAAGATTATCTATTACTTTAAACTCATACGGAGGATAAATGAAAAGTTCCGACGCGCTATGGCATTCACAAATCTTACCGAATTGTTGATACGCGGTTTCAAGAGTTCTCACAGTAGTTGTTCCTACTGCAATAATCTTTTTTCCTTTAGCTTTTGCATCATTTATTGCATCTGCGGCTTCTTTTGTGATTTCAAAAGTCTCGGAGTGCATTTTATGTTCAAGAATATTGTCACATTTTACGGGACGAAAAGTCCCCAATCCAACATTCAATGTTACATAAGCTATTTCGACACCTTTATCCTTTAATTTTTGCAGAATTTCCTGTGTAAAATGCAATCCTGCAGTAGGTGCGGCAACAGACCCTTCGTCTTTGGCATAAACTGTCTGATAACGTTCAAAGTCGAGTTTTTTGATATCATCTGTCTGCAATTTTCTTTCAATATAAGGAGGAAGCGGAATATTTCCGTTTCTGTGGAGAACTTCGAGGATATTACCTTCATATAAAAGTTTTACAAGCCACTCTCCGTCATCTTCAAGACGATTTAAGACTTCTACGGACAACTCATCGCTGATTTTTATAATTGTACCTGCCTTAACACGTTTAGAAGGCTTGATAAGTACATCCCAGATATTATTATCCTTTTGTTTCAAAAGAAAAATTTCAATCTTTGCTCCTGTTTCTTTTGTACCGTAAAGACGCGCGGGAAGGACTTTGGTGTTATTAAGAACCAGAAGCGAATTCGGCTCTATCAAATCAACTATATCGTAAAAATGATTATGAGAAACGGAATGCTTGTCTCTATTCAGTACAAGCATTCTTGAATTTTCGCGTTTATCGGCAGGAAGCTGTGCAATCAGTTCTTCCGGCAATTCATAATCAAATTCCGATAACAACATTATTATTTCTTATCCTTATCGTCAACAATCTCGGCTTCAATAACTCTTGAGCCATCATTCGCGTTAACTTTTTTGGAAGCTGCTTCCATATCAAGCTGCTTGTTAATAATAAGAGTTTGTAAAACCTGAATTACGTTACTTACAATCAGGTAGATAAACACACCCGCAGGAATCGGAACAATTACAAAAGTACCGATAATCATAATAGGCATGAACGTACTCATTGATTTTTGTATAGCTTCCTGAGTAGGGTCAACGGCATCTTTGTTTTTATTAGCCGACATAATAAGTTTTTGCGAAAGCCACATTGTTACACCGAAAAGAACAATCAAGGCAAGAATATCCCAATGGAATTCTTTTTTCATTTCAACAGTCGGCACAGAAGCAATCAACAAATCTCCCTGACGAGTGAAGGTAATATCTTCCATTTCTTTTGTATTCAGGTCTGTAACGGTGATTTCGGCTTTTTCGATTTTATCAAGCTGACTGAATTTCAAATCAAGATGGTCAAGACTCATTTTAAAATCAATATTTTCACCCGGAACGATTTCACCTTGAACGGCAAGAGCATTTTTAGGTTTAGTAATCTTAACGTTTTCCAAAACTTCGTCAGGAAGATAAACTTTTGCAACCTTACCCGGAAGGAAAGTGTCATATTTAGAAGTCCCCATCACGCCGTCATTAGAAATACCTGCACTTGCACGGAGCGTTGTATCAAGACGATTTATAAACAAAAATTTAGAATTTCCCGCAGCCTGAATAAATGCAGGGTTCATCAATGCTGAATACAACAAAATGAAAATAGGCATCTGAATCAACAAAGGTAAACATCCGCCCATCGGATTGAATTTGTGTTCTTTATAAAACTCCATCATTTTTTGCTGCATTACTTGCGGATTTGATTTATATCTGTCTTGAATGGCTTTTAATTTTGGCTGTAATGTTTGCATCATTTTCATAGAACGTTGCTGAGAAGCGTTCAACGGCCACAATGCCGCTCTTACAATAATCGTCAAAACAACGATTGCCAATCCGTAACTTCCTACCCAGGAAGCAAGTAATTTCAATATATCAATAGTTAATCCTACAAAGTCCACGTTTCCCTAATCCTCTCTTATAAAGTGTAAAATCTTTCTATAAAAGATTAATATAAAATAAACGGCAAGTCAATGAATTGTAAAAAATCCAATAAAAAAAGAACCTTACGATAAGGTTCTTTTTAAATGGTCGGGATGACATGATTCGAACATGCGACCCCCTCGTCCCAAGCGAGGTGCGCTACCAAGCTGCGCCACATCCCGACAGTATATAAAATTTTCAATTTTTCGAGCTGACTCGATAACTTTCGCTACCTTCCTCCTCCTTTTCGATACTTAATCTAAAAGCGGAGTCTTGCCGCATCCCGAAGGTTATTTGATTTTCAAGCGACTTGTTCAGCGCGCTTCTTTACTTTAACCCAAACATTTTTTTCAGTCAAGAGTTTTATTAAAATTTTTTTTAACGACCGTTTCTAAGCTTGTCTTCTACGATTGCATACTTTGTACCAATACCAAGACCTATGCCTGAAAGCAGGTACGTTGCCCATGCCAATGCGTAATTTCGTTTTAATGCTCCAAGTTTAACGGACTTTCCGAGAGTTTTTGCTGACTGCTTTATTCCGCGAAGAGATGCAATTCCCTCTTCTATAATCGTAGGGAGAAATGCGCAAAAGCCCAGAATACCTGCATTTCTTTCAATAAAATTCTTTTTACCGTCATTAGACGACGGAATTGAATTACTCAGCAAAACAGCTGCAGCAGGTGCAAAAACAGCGTAACGTCTTGATTTTTGGAGAGCTCTGAGAAAACCGTTTTTTGCATTTACGGCATGCCCTAGTTCATGAGGAAGAAGTGCGGGCTTTGATTTTGGAGCAACAGCAAATTTCTTTCCGTCATGGTAAAATGCGTTTTGCCCGTCCGCAACTACAGCCAAATCATTTGCAAATTCTTGTCCGTAACGATTTATTGCACTGTGAAGATTATTTCTGTCAATAAGTCCGACTTCTATATCAAGCTTATTGTTTTTACACATGTCATGGACGACTTTTTGAACATTTTCGGCAGAAGTAAACTCTTTTCCCGTAACAAGCTTATGACCAAGCCACTCGGAAGCTTTATTCAAGCCCGAAGATAAAACCTGCAATAACCCTGCCGAAGCTAAAAGCTTTCCAGTATTATCACGATTATTATCCTGATATTGCGGTGTATAAGGATTTTGACCAAAAGCTGTCGCTTTGTTGGATTGATAATTATAAAGATTATTATAACTTTGTACAGAAATCACACAAACACCTATACTTCTACATATAAATTAAAACGCAAAAGTTAAATTTATTGCTAAATTTACTAATATTGTTACAAAACAAAACAGATTCGTCATAAACCTCTCGCCCGTGCTATAATTAGTTTATGAAACATACATTTGAACAAAAAGTTTTTTATTCGGATACCGACGCATACGGCGTTGTTTGGCATGGTTCTTATTTAAGATGGCTTGAAATGGGCAGGGTTTATCTTTGCGAAATGATGGGACACAACCTTATTGAACTTGTTGAACAGGATATTGTTCTTCCCGTTACAAACCTGAATGTAAGATATAAAATGTCGGCAAAACTCAATGATGAAATCATCATCGAAACAGAAATTTCAAAATTCAACGGACTTTCTGTAACTTTCAAACAATCAATTATTTCAAAAGAAACAGGAAAGAAGTTTATTGAAGCGGAAGTTGATGTTGTTGCAATATCAAATACCGGCGGAAAACTTTACCGCAGAATGCCCGAAGTTCTGGCAAAATCTTTTGAGGAGAGTTTAAAATGTCCGGCACTCGTTTAAATAAATACATAGCATCCTCGGGATTATGTTCAAGAAGAAAAGCCGACGAACTTATTGAAGCCGGAAGAGTTCTCGTTAACGGTAAAAAAGTAACCGAACTCGGCTTCACGGTTCAGCCGAAAGATAAAGTTTTTGTGGATAAAAAACTTATTCATCCGGTAAAACATGAATATTACAAATTCTACAAACCCGCAGGCTACATTACAACTGCAGATGACGAAAAAGGCAGAAAAACAATTTACGACCTTTTGCCAGAAACAATGCAGCATTTAAAACCTGTCGGACGTTTGGATAAAGATTCTACCGGACTTTTAATACTTACAAACGACGGAGATTTAATAAATGAACTCACCCATCCGTCAATCAAAGTTCCTAAAGTTTATCTTGTTTCTATAGGCGGAAGAATCCATCAGCACGAACTTGAACAACTTGCAAACGGCGTTGAAATTGAAAAAGGCAAAATCGCTTACGCAGACATTACAGTTCTTGAGGCTGAAAGCAACAAAACGACAATGCAAATTACACTGTATCAAGGCATGAACCGCCAAATCAGAAAAATGTTTGAATTCGTCGGATACGAAGTTAAATCTTTAAAACGTATTCAACATGCGACAATTTCCATTCAAGGTTTAAAACGCGGAGACGTAAAACCTCTTAAACCGCAGCAAATAAAAGAACTCCGAAACTTTTTAAACAGGATTTCGAAAGATGCTTAAAATCGCACTAACCGGAAATATTGCCTCGGGTAAATCTACCGTGCAAAAACTTCTGGAAGAGAAAGGTTATAAGGTTCTGGATACCGATAAGGTTGCACATGCTTTACTGGACGAAATTGAAGAGGTAAAAACAGCGTTTCCGAATTGTGTTAAAAACGGAAAAGTTTCACGGGAAAAACTCGGACAGCAAGTCTTCGGCAATGACATTTTAAAAAGACAACTTGAAGAAATAATTCATCCGCAAATTCGTCGTAAAATCTCTGAATTTTTTCAAAAAAACTGTGATGAAAAATTTGTATTTGTCGGAATTCCGCTTCTTTTTGAAGCCGATATGAGAGATTTATTTGATAAAGCTCTTCTTATTTATACGGATGACGTAACACGTGAGGAACGCTTAATTTCGAGGAATAACTATTCGAGAGAATATGCGAAGCTAAGAATGCAGTCGCAAATGTCACAGGACATGAAAAAAGACCTGTGTGATTATGTAATTTTCAATAACGGCACAATTTCAGAGCTTGAAAGTTCCGTTAACCGATTTTTATCTGAAATTTAGACCGGAACAAATACTCTTGCGCCGTTTCTGATATTATTTGTAACGCCATCGCTTACAGCCTGACCGTTTCCGAGAGTAATTTCGACATGCCCGTATTGACGGCTGTAACCTGCAACCCCTCTGTCATAAACGAGCACACAGCCCGCAGGTAATGATGAAAGGTTCAATCCCTGAGTAGAGATTTCTTTAAAATTAGGGTTTTGAGAAAGAATGCTGCTGTATTGATAACCGTCACCTCTTGCACCGGTGCCCAAACCGGTTCTGTCAAGCGCAAATCTTACATATCTGGCACATTGATTTGAAAATCCTATAGCATTATTTGCAACAGCTTTAGCAAGTGCACCGCCTTTTGAAGCGTTATAACCGGCTTCTCTGAGGCTTGTCAGGTTTGTATTGGTATTAATATTAGCATTTCTAACCGAATATGCTGCTTGAGATGATGATGTTGAAGGATTTCTGCGGCTTGAAGTAATTGTAGAGAATGAATTTACAAAATTATTAGTAAGATTAGCAGTTGCCTGCAAAGAATTCATCATTGTGAACATATCCATCATTCTGTTCAACATTGCAAAGCTGTACATGCTGTATCCGCCGTAAGGATTACAGTAGAAAGACGGCATAGCAAAATTGAAAGAAGGAAATGCAACAGTTGGATAAGAAGGCATAAAAGAATTAAAGCCCATTCCAAATACGGAATTACCGTAAAAATTATTACATCCGCAGTTTGGAGTTTGCGTCATGCCTGCGTTGAAATAATTATTTTGGATATATGTTGAACCTTTAATCGGACTGAACAATTTTATCCCCCTTATCCCCTGTATTTATATAAAGGATTTTTGAGATAAAAAATTGCCTAATATTAACAAATATTAACTAAAAATTAAAATTCCCGCTTCAGCCTTAGCTGAATCAACCATACTCAAAGGCTTTTCAGAATCATCGGTAACCTCATAATCCTCAGCACCAAATCCGAATAAATTCTCAAGGTTTAATGGAGTAACGCCTGAGAAAAGATAATACTTATTAACGTTTTTCATATACAGCCCGAAAGTATTTTCTTTTTTCAACTGCTTAAAGAAATCTTGCTTAACAGAAATCTTTGAAAATCCGTCAAAAGTGTAATCTTTCATATCATAATTCGACTTTAACTTTTCCAAAAGCACATAAGGTTCTATCCATTTTTTTATTATATAATGAGTCATAAATTAATAACCTCTAGCTTCTTCCATTGAATCAGAATAATACGCATCATCCTGCGATTTAAACTGCATTTCGTATAGTTTTCGGTAAATACCGTTAGGAATATCCATCAATTGCTCATGGCTTCCGAGTTCGGCAAGTTCGCCCTCGTTGATTACGGCAATTCTGTCGGCATTCTTAATAGTAGAAAGCCTGTGTGCAATAACAAAAACCGTTTTGTTTTTAATAAGATTATCAAGTGCTTTTTGAACAATTGCCTCAGATTTATTATCAAGGGCAGAAGTTGCCTCATCTAATATGACAATAGGTGCATTTTTAAGCATGGCTCTTGCGATTGCAACCCTCTGTCTCTGACCGCCCGACAATGTCGTTCCACGTTCGCCAACAGGCGTATCCAGTCCGTTTTCAAGAGAATCTATGAATTCATCAAGATGAGCCATTTCAATAACCCGATTAAGTTCACCCTGCGTAGCATTTTCATTACCCATCATAATATTTTCTCTGATAGTGCCGGAGAACAGAAAATTATCCTGGAATACAAATGAAATTTGTGAACGGAGAGAATCCAAATCAAATTTTCTTATATCAACTCCGTCAAAACAAATTGAGCCCGATTTGACATCATAAAATCTCGGAATAAGATTCACAACCGTACTCTTACCTCCGCCCGAATTTCCGACAAGCGCAATTGTCTCTCCTTTATTAACCGAAAGATTGAAGTTTTTCAAAACAGGTACATCTTTTTCATATTCAAAATTAACGTTCTTAAATTCAATACCTCTATCCAAACCTGTAAGTTGTTCAGCATTCGGTAATGAAGAAATAGCAGGTTCAAGTGCAAACAGTTCAAATACACGACCCATTGCAACAAAAGTTCCCTGCAAATTAGTAAGTGTATTACCGAGAGTTTTTGTCGGTTTATACAAAAGCAATAATGAGGT
This sequence comes from uncultured bacterium, assembly GCA_948433295.1. GTDB lineage: Bacteria > Cyanobacteriota > Vampirovibrionia > Gastranaerophilales > Gastranaerophilaceae > Scatousia. Next base: position 6,584 of record CAOJDT010000005.1, on the reverse strand, counting down.
TACAAATGATGCAAAGCTTCCGGCTGTCATCTGACCCGTTAAAATAAGGTGGTTTCCGTAAGCCATGACAAGCGCAATGCCTATTGAACATACAAAATACATAATAGGAGACATCCATCCTACACGTTTTGTCAAAGACATTGCAAGGTCAAATTGTTGATGAATCTGACTTTCAAACTTATGATTTTGTTTATCCTGTAAATTATAAGCCGCAATAATTTTGTGCCCACCGAAAGTTTCGTTAAAGTTCGTTGTCATGCTTCCGCCGACAACCATTGTGGCATTAGAAACTTTTTTAATTCTTTTTCTTATAAATACAACAGGCGTAATCGCAATCGCCATAATTGTACATCCGATAATCGCAAGCTGCCAAGAGTTATACAAAAGAACGGCAACTAGCCCGACTAACCCGAAAAATGTTGCGATAAATGATTTTAAGCTTTCAATAATACTTTTAGATGCAGCATCGGGGTCTGACAAAAATCTTGTCAAAACTAATCCCGAAGAATTCACATCATAAAACTGAGGATCAAGTCTTGTGAGTTTTTTAAACAAATCAACCTTCAAAGAGTTAGAAACTTTTTGCCCCGTCCAATCCGTCAAATAGTTACTTACATATTTCAAAACTCCCTGAAATAATGCAAAAAGGACAATACCGAATGGAATTATCGCAGCTAAAGTAGCCTGAATCGGAATATCCATGCCAAAAAGTACAAACGTATCCTTAGGGTCGCCGTTTACAACCAAATCCAGATAAGGCTTCAACGATAACGCTACAATACCGTCAAGTAATCCCAGAGGAATAGCAATAAACAAATTCAACAATGCTCTGCCCATGACAGGTTTTATATAAGGATAAATCTTTTTCAACAAAAATCCGTACTTAAAAGCGTCTTTAGAAACGGTATTCTTCAATATATAATCCATAAACAGCTCCCTATTCTCTAATCAACTTATATAAGATTATCTCATAAAAAAATATATTTTACAAAATTATCAACTTTATGTTAAGATAATAGACAAGTTAAGAGGAGAAAAAGAGATGCAAATTTGTGTAATAGGAACCGGATATGTAGGACTGGTAGCCGGAACATGTTTAGCCGAAATGGGCAACAACGTAATCTGCGTTGATAATGATACAAAAAAACTTGAAATGCTTGAACAGGGTATCGTTCCTATTTATGAACCGGGTCTGGAAGAACTCATTAAAGTTAATGTTGATGAAAAACGTTTGGAATTCTCTTCCGACTTAAAATATGCAGTTGAAAAATCTCAAGTATGCTTTATCGCAGTAGGAACTCCTCAAAGCGAAGACGGTGCCGCTGACTTAAAATATGTCGAGGCAGTTGCGGAAAGTATAGGAAAAGCCATTAACGGTTATAAAGTTATTGTTGATAAATCCACAGTACCTGTAGGCACGGCAGAAAGAGTTACGCAAATTATAAAACAATATACAGACCACGACTTTGATGTTGTTTCAAACCCTGAATTCTTAAAGCAAGGTGCTGCCGTTGATGACTTTTTAAAACCTGACCGCGTTGTTATCGGCTCAAATTCACATAGAGCCACAGAAATTATGCAGGAACTTTACGCACCGTTTTTGAGAACAGGTAACCCTGTAATAATCATGGATGTAAAATCCGCTGAAATGACAAAATATGCGGCAAATTCATTTCTTGCCGTAAAAATATCCTATGCGAACGAAATTGCAAATATTTGCGAAGCCGTAGGCGCAAACGCAGAAATGGTCAGAATCGGAATGTGTGCAGATAAACGTATCGGTTCCCAATTTCTATTCCCGGGACTGGGTTATGGCGGAAGCTGCTTTCCGAAAGACGTAAAAGCACTTTTAAAAACAGCAAAAGACAACAACTGCGGCTACAGACTTCTTGAAGCTGCCGATGAAGTTAATAAAGAACAGAGAGTTATATTTATTAACAAAATACTAAAAAGATTCAAATCAAATATTGAAGGTATGACATTTGGAGTTTGGGGTCTTGCATTTAAGCCAAAAACAAACGACATGCGCATGGCTCCTTCCATAACAATAATAAACGCATTACTGACACTTGGCGCTAAGGTAAAAGCTTATGACCCTAAAGCGTTTGACCTTGCAAAAGAAATCTGGGGCGATGAAATAACCTATGCTCAAAATGCGTATGATGCAATTGATGGCGCTGACTGTATGTTATTATTGACAGAATGGAACGAATTCCGCAGACCAGATTTTGACAAGGTAAAAGGACTTATGAAAAATCCGATAATTTTTGACGGAAGAAATCAATATGATGCAGAGAGAATGTCTCGCAGAGGCTTTGAATACTATTGCGTAGGCAGATAACAAAACGCTTGACATTCCGTAAAGATTAATATAGATTAATAAAGTAGCGTTTTTAAAGAAACGATGGACATGTGGTAAGGACTCCGGATTTTGATTAAGTATCAAAATTTGGAGGGAGGTAGACACGGTCTACCATTCATCCACAGAATCCGACAATTGACAACTAAATACGGGCATGTGGTACTCTGCCGAAAAAATCGATTTAGTATCGATTTTTGAGAGGGGTAGACGCGCTCAAGGGTTCTTTGAAACCTTAATAAATACGGGCATGTGGTAAGGACTCCGAATTTTGATTAAATATCAAAATTTGGAGGGAGGTAGACACAGTCTACCATTCCTCCACAGAATCCGACAATTGACAACTAAATACGGGCATGTGGTGGAATGGTAGACACGCTAGTCTTAGGAACTAGTGCTAACGCGTGGGAGTTCGAATCTCTTCATGCCCAAATATAAAACAGACAATGACTTTTGTTATTGTCTGTTTTATTTTGTATGAATATTGATGAGAACTCCTTGTTGGAGTTCGGCGCGAGTGAGCTGAGGGCGGAGGAGTTTTCTTTGGAGCAAGCAAAGCTTGTGAAAAGAAAATCCGCAGACCCGTTAAACGCGAACGAGCAAGACAGTCTCTTCATGCCCAAGTTAAAAGACAGGATAATTATTTTATCCTGTCTTTTATTATGCTTATTTATAAACATTAATCACGGATATAATCATCGTTAAATCTTCATCGAGAGAATCGTAATCAGAATCAGTGATAAAAATAATTTTAGAATTAAACTCATTCACAAAATCAGATGTCATGGTTAATTCTGATGGATACTCCGACAAAAACAAATACAAATCTTTCGCTTTTGCAATATATGAAAGATTCAATTGAGATTTTTCATCGTTTTTCTTTTTGTATTTTTTCTCTAATGAGGTAAGTTGCATAAAAATAGAATTTTTATCATCTCTTTTAAAAAGAGAATAATCTTCCTTAAAAGAAGTCTGATGTTTTGACAAACGCCCAGCATCAGAATTAATAATTCCCCTCAAAATATTATCATCTTTTTTTTGTTTTTCGTTTGTTACTTCAGAGCAGACCGGCAAAGCCAAACATAACAGCAAAATCAGCGGCAATAACTTTTTCATATCCTTTAAAATCCTTATTTTGTTTCGAAATTTTCAGGGTGTGCGGAATTTGAAAGTTTTATTTCATAATATTCGTTTTTATCAATATTCACACCCATGTTTCTCGTGTCGCACAGAGATTTTTTCTTTTTCTTATTCTTTAAAATATTATCAATAAAACTTTTCATACTTAAATTTTAGCATAAACCTCAATATAGTAAACATTTATTAATAGCCGCTTGCAAAATTCTCTTGTTTATACTACGATTACGATACTTACGTGCGTCGGTATATTTTTGTGGAAAATATTCAAAAGCCGATTAAGGAATTTAATAAATAGTATTAAGTAAAATTATAAAGGAAAAGTAAAATGAACCCTATTATTGATGAATTAGAAAAACCTTATATGGAAAAAGAAGTTCCGGAAGTAAACCCGGGCGACACCGTTAAAGTGTTTGTAAGAATCGTTGAAGGTAACAAAGAAAGAATTCAGGCTTTCGAAGGCACTATCATTAAAAAACACGGTGCAGGTATCAACAAAACTATCACTGTAAGAAAAGTATTCCAAGGTGTTGGCGTTGAACGTGTATTCTTGATTCACTCACCAAGAATCGACAAAATTACTGTTATCAGACGCGGTGACGTTAAACGTTCTAAATTGTACTACTTGAGAGAACGTTCAGGTAAAGCAACAAGAATTAAGGAAAAAATTGAAAAAAGATAAGCTTCATATACACTGGTATCCGGGACATATCGCGAAAGCGGAAAGAAAACTTAAAGAACAGCTTTCTTTAGTGGATGCAGTAATTGAAGTTATCGATGCAAGACTGCCGTTATCAAGCAGTTACACAAATATTACGGGGCTGTTAGGCGACAAGCCCCGTTTAATTTTACTTAATAAATCCGATTTGACCGAACGTTCCGAATTAAAAAAATGGATAAAAGTATTGGAAGAAAAGTTCAACGCTCCAATACTTCTTTGTGATGCCAAAAATTCCAAAGACCTGAATGTAATCGTTAAAAAAGCTGTTGAATTATCAGAGCCACGAATTCAGGCTATTATGAAAAAAGGGCTTCTCAGAAGACCCGCCCGCGTAATGGTTGTAGGCATGCCAAACGTAGGTAAATCAAGTATCATAAACAAACTTACCCGTTCATCTAAAACAAAGATTGGCGCAAAAGCAGGGGTAACACGCCAACAACAATGGGTTAGAATTAATCCGCAGCTTGAACTTCTTGATACCCCGGGAATTATTCCTATGCGTCAGGATAATCAGGAAGCCGCTAAAAAACTGGCTTTCGTAAATTCTATATCAGAAAACGCATATTCCAATGAACCGGTAGCGCAGGAACTTCTTAATATGTTGGATGAAAGATATCCGAAAATTATAAGAGAATATTACGGAATGCCGGATGGAGAACTTACATTAGAAAATATTGCAATTAAAAGAAACTGGTTAATTTCAGGCGGTTCACCCGATACAGCAAGAACAGCCGTTTATATTTTAAGAGATTTCAGAGAAGGAAAAATCGGAAAATTTATTCTTGATGATTTGGAGGAATAAATGGAACTTACAAAAGATTCGCATATAATAAAACTTTTCGCGTACGATTTGTATTTTAAAAACCACAAGATTATCGGAACCGACGAAGCAGGAAGAGGACCTGCTGCAGGCGGAGTTTTTGCAAGCGCAGTATTTTTTGAAAAACGTTCCAGAGAATTAATCGAAAAATTATCCATACTTAACGACAGCAAACAGCTTTCTAAAAAAAAGCGCGAGACGCTTTACGAGATAATAAAAAACGAAACCGTTAACCATACAGTTTGCATAGACGTAGAAGAAATTGAAGAAATAAACATTCTTAATGCCTCATTAAAAGCTATGAAACTGGCGGTGGAAGACGTTTTAAAACGTGCGTCTCTGACAGAAGCGTTAGAGGGAAATTATTCAAAATTCCTCGTGCTAGTTGATGGAAACAAAATGATAAAAGATTTTGACATGTGTTCTCAGCGTTGGGTTGTGAAAGGCGATGCGACATCATCGTCAATTGCGGCGGCAAGCATTTTAGCAAAGGTTACTCGTGACAGGTACATGGAAGAACTTGACGCGAAATACCCGCAATACGGCTGGGCAAAAAATGCGGGATACTTAACAAAAGAACATTTGGCGGCAATTGATAAATACGGATTAACCGAATATCACCGCCCGTCATTTTTGAGAAAACACTTTGAAAAACAAGAACAACTGAGTTTATTTTAAAAAAGCGGGAATATTGACATCCCGCTTTTACACGTTAATTTACCAGTAAGTAATCTTCCAGCCCCGTGACATTATATATGCGGCACAAGAAAGCCCTCCACGTAAAGCACCCAAATGACAACTGTTTGTTGTCGACGAATCAGATAGTGTATCCTTAGCCCAATTATAACCCATCGGAACAATTTTATTACCGATGATCTTAAAGAAAAATAAATCATAACCTGCCATATTAGGACCTTTATTACTACCGTTTATATCGACAAATATACGTTTCGAATACATAGGATCTGTAAGTACAGGATTTAGACCTATACAAATACCATCGGACAGTTTTATTGATGAAGTTATATTATCGAAAAACGGAGTTGACATATAAACTTTATCCATCCAACCATACTGAGCGGCTTTATTTTCACTATCGGTATAGGAATTTGGGAAATTCCCGTCATAGCACATTGACTTTAAACCTGTTTCCCCTGCTGAATAAACTTTTGCACCTTTAATTTCCGGGGCAAAATATTTTTGCAAAATAGTTTCGGCATTATCCCACTCTGCCCAGTTTTCATTATCTCCATTTTTGGCAACCGCAAGCGTAAAAGCCTGCGTTAAAATAGAATATGCACGTTTTAATCTTGTTTCGGCTTCCTGTTTTTTATATTTTTGAATCAACGTCGGCATGGTCATTGCCGCGACAATTCCAATTATGCCGAGGGTGATAAGAACCTCTGCCAAGGTGAAACCGAATTTTCCTCTACCCTTACTCGTGCCTTCCTGCATTTTAGTGTCAGGGTAATGTGGATCAGCCACCGTGCTAAGTGATTTTTCCGTTGTTTTTACAGAGTATTGCTCAGACTCACCTAATGGCAGTT
>CAOJDT010000004.1 GCA_948433295.1 uncultured bacterium | reverse complement strand
TGAATTCTGCACCGTCTTTTAAAGTTAAAACCGCGTCCGCCGCATTGGTAACATTTTGGGCAATAACATGTCCTGCTACTGACAATTCGTTACTGTTGGTAATATTACCCTCAGCAGTTAATGTACCTGCGATATCTGCAATATTTTCATTAATAACATTATTTGCACTTACAGAACCATCGACATCAAAGTTTCCTGTATTCGTAATGTCGCCTGTAGCTGTAATGTCTTCGCTAACTGTCAATTCGTCATTATTTGTTATGTCTGAGGTTGTTGATAATGAACCTATAATATTTAAGGTTTTATCGTTTCTGACTTCATTAGCCGAAACATCACCGGTAATAGAAGCAAGACCGCTGTTTGTAAAGTCTCTGAATTCTGCACCGTCTTTTAAAGTTAAAACCGCGTCCGCCGCATTGGTAACATTCTGGGCAACAACATGACCAGCAACGGTTAAACTTTCTGTATTAGAAAGATTACCGTTTGCAATCAGAGTACCCGCAATATCAATAATACTGCGATTTATTATATTATTACCCTCAACAGAACCTTTGACTTCAAGATTTCCTGTATTTGTGATATCGCCTGTTGCATTAATATTTTCGGCAACATTTAATTTATTATTATTTGTTATATTACCTTTTGCGGTTAAGGTTCCTGCAATATCAAACGTATTGTCGTTTAAAATGTTATTACCTTCAACGGAACCGTCTGCGTCAAGATTTCCTGTATTTGTAATATCACCTGTCGCAGTCATATTTTGATGCACATTCAAAGAGTTTGTATTATTAATATTACCCTGCGCAGTCAAAGAACCCTGAATATCAGCGGTATTTTCGTTCGTAATGTTTTTACCTGAAACAGAACCGTCTACATCCAGGTTTCCTTTATTTGTAATATCACCTTGAGCGGAAATATTTTCTGTAACGGTCAATTCGTTGTTATTTGTAACATTGCCTTTTGCTGTTAAAGAACCCGAAATTGACGCAGTGTTTTCGTTAAGCAAGCTGCCAGCAGAAACCGAACCGTTGACATCAAAGCTTCCTGTATTTGTAATATCATTATCTGCGGTTAATGTTCCCTGAATATTAATATCGCCCGCATTATTAATCATATTTGCGGTAATATTACCCGAAGCGTCAAATACGGATTTTTCACTGTTTGTAAAATCGCGAATATCTGCGCCGTCTCTCAACACTATTGAACCTTGGGTGTTAGTCAAATCCTTTGCAGATAAGTGACCCGTTACGGTTAAAGTTCCGTTAGTATTTGCAAGATTTCCTGCAGCGTCAAGAGTTCCGCCAATAACTGCGGTGCCGTTGTTATTAATATTATTACCCGATACAGAGCCGTTTACAATCAAATTATCATCGTTTGTTATATTGCCTTTTGCAGACAAATCTTTTTGTACGGTTAACTGACCTTTGTTGGTAACATCTTTTTCCGCAGTAATATTTTCTGTAACGGTTAAAATATTGTTATTTGTAATATTTGCAGTAGAAGTCAAGTTACCGCTTATATTTATATCATTTCTGTTAATAATTTCATTTGCAGCTAAATCTCCGGTTACTTTTGTTATACCGTCATTTGTAAAATCATTAACTCCGGCACCGCCTTTGAAAGTTAAAACTGCACCCGATGCGTTTGTAATATCTTCGGCAGAAACTTTACCCTCAACCGTAAGAGAATTTTTATTAGAAATATTACCGTTTGCGGTTAAAGTACCTTCAATATTTGCAACGCTGTTATTGGTTAAGTTTTTACCGTTTACATTCCCGTTAACCGTTAAGTTGCCGTCATTAACTATATTTCCTGTTGCATTAATGTTTTCGGCAACATTAAGAACGTTGTTATTTTTAATGTCAGCATTTACAATAAGATTTTTTTGCGCATCAATATTACCATCGTTAATAAGACCGTAACCTTCAGAATTGCCGTCAATTACACCATTAACATTCAAATCGCCGTTGACAATGATTTTACCCGAATCTTCATTTATCAAACCGTTAACATCAGTGTCTTTTCCTACGGTTAAAACACCTTTGTTTGTTAAATCATTGGCTTCAATTTTTCCTGCAACATCAAGAATACCCGAAGTAACAATATTTTCGGTAGTCGTCAAATTACCTTCAACGCTTACGGTTGCACCATTATGAACAAGAAGGTCCCCAGTATTGTTAACTTCATTAGCCGTAAGTGTTCCGAGAATTTCCAATCTGCCTGTATTTTTTACAACTTCTGCAACAAGTACATTTCCGAAAACTTCCATATTACCGTAGTTGGTAAGATTATTGGCATTTAGATCACCCGTTACATTGAATATTGTATGTTCATTATTAATAACATCGTGAGCGTTCAAATCTCCTGTAACATAAACTTCACCGTTATTTGTGAAATTTTTAACATCCGCACCGTTTTTGAATGTCAAAACACCGTCAGCAGAGTTATTAACATCTTGAGCATTAAGTGCGCCGTTAACCGTTAATTTATTAGAATTGGAAATTGTACCTGTGGTATTGAGGTTTCCTTTAATTGTCGAAACGCCGCTGTTTGTAAAATCGTGAAGTGAAGCATTATTAACAACGGTTAAATTACCTGCCGAAATATTCATATTACCGTTACCGGTAACAGTACCTATAGAGTAATTGCTGTTGGCGTCGGTTGATGTAGATATCAGTGCATTATTAAGAATATTCAATGTTCCTTTAATATCTGTACCGTCATGAAGCTTTAAGCTTGAACCGACATTTGTTGTACCGTTTCCGTAGATAGTTTTAATAAGGTCACCTGAAAGGTTAAGAGTACCGTTATTTTCTATAGTACCTGTGAGATGGTTTGCGGAAGACGTCAAAATACCGTCGTTAATAACATTACCGATATTATTGTTGTTGGTCATGTTACCCGAAGAGGTTACATTAACATTTTGAGAAATAACGGCATTATTTGTAACCGTGCCGGTTACATTTGTCGTACCCGTACCCGAAACATTTTTGGAAAGCGTTCCGGAAGTGAGAGTCAGATTATTATTGTTGGCAACATTTCCTTTGATATGAGAAGCATTTGTATTAATTGTTCCCGTGTTTGTAACAGTACCGTTTTCAGAACCCAAATTTGCGTTGTTAGTAAGTACAACACCGCCCTGAACTGTTACTGCCTGGTTAATTCCGCCGGTGTTTGTCAAACTTCCTGTAATTATTGTTGAACCGTTACCTGAAACAGATTTATTTAAAGTTCCGCCTGAAAGTTTCAAACTGCCTGTGTTAGAAACATTTCCGCCAATGTTATTTGCATTGGAAGTCAATGTTCCTGAACCTGCAACAGAAATTCCCTGAGAAATTAATGCATTAGATTGCACCGAACCTGTAATATTTGTAGTTCCCGTACCTGAAACAGTTTCGGCAAGTGTTCCGCCGTTTAAAGTAAGGTTATTGTTATTGATTACCGTTCCTTTAATATTGCCTGCATTTGAGACTATTGTACCTGCGTTCGTTATCGCACCTGTATCTGAACCAAGTGAGGCGTTATTTGTCAGGGTTGCGCCGCTGTTCACCGTTACTGCCTGATTGATTCCGCCTGTATTGGTTACTGTTCCGCTTACGTTTGTACGACCGCCGCCGGTTACTATTTTTGTCAAGGTACCGTTATTAAAGTTCAATACCCCGAGGTTTGAAATATTTCCTTTTACATAAGAGGCACTTGTATTTATCGTTCCGGAATTTGTTATCGCACCCGTTTCTGAGCCTAGATTTGCGTTGTTTGTCAGCGTTACACCGCTGTTTACGGTTGCAGCCTGATTGATTCCCGCTGAATTTGTCGCATTGCCCGTAATAGTTGTTGAACCTGCGCCCGAAACAACTTTATTTAATGTTCCGCCTGAAATATTTAATTTGCCTGCGTTTGAAACATTACCGCCGATGTTTCCTGCATTTGATGTTAAGGTACCCGCGGTTGTAATTGATATTGCTTGATTTATGGCAGAATTTGATGTTACGCCGCCCGTAATATTTGTGGTTCCTGCACCTGAAACAGTTTTAGACAGTGTTCCGCCGTTTAAGGTTAAGTTTCCTGCGTTTGAAACATTACCGCCGATATTTCCTGCATTTGCAGTTAATGTACCTGCGGTGGTTATTGAAATTGCCTGAGAAATCGCTGAATTTGCGGTTACACCGCCTGTAATGTTTGTAGTTCCCGTACCTGAAACTGCTTTGGCAAGTGTACCGCCGTTTAAATTTAATTTGCCTGTATTAGCTACAGTACCCTTAATATTACCCGCGCTAGAATTTATAGTACCTGCGTTTGTAATTGCGCCTGTGTCAGAACCCAAAGCCGCATTGTTTGTGAGAGTTTTACCGCTGTTAACCGTAACTGCCTGGTTTATTCCTGCAGCATTGATGGTGTTTTCGGTAATAGTTGTTATTCCGTTGCCATTTACCGCTTTTGCAAGTGTTCCGCCCGAAAGGTTTAAATTACCTGAGTTAAAAACGGTTCCTTTAATATTATTTGCACTAGAATTAATAGTACCTACATTCGTAATTGCACCGTTATCTGAACCGAGTGTTGAATTGTTGGTTAAAGTTACACTGCTGTTGACAGTCACGGCTTGATTAATTCCCGCTGAGTTTGTCGCATTGCCCGTAATAGATGTTGAACCTGTACCCGAAACAATTTTATTTAATGTTCCGCCTGAAATATTTAATTTGCCGGTGTTTGCAACGTTACCGCCGATATTACCCGCATTTGCGGTCAAGGTTCCTGCCGCTGCTATTGAGATAGCCTGAGAAATTGCAGAATTCGCGATTACGCCGCCCGTAATATTTGTGGTTCCTGCACCTGTTACGGTTTTCGATAAAGTGCCGCCGTTTAAGGTTAATTTTCCTGCATTCGACACATTACCGCCGATATTACCCGCGTTTGCAGTTAATGTACCTGCAGTGGTTATTGAAATTGCTTGAGATATCGCTGAATTTGCGGTTACGCCGCCTGTAATGTTTGTAGTGCCTGTACCTGAAACCGCTTTGGCAAGTGTTCCGCCGTTTAAGGTAAGGTTATTGTTGTTGGTTACTGTTCCTTTAATATTGCCTGCATTTGAGACTATTGTACCTGCGTTCGTTATCGCACCTGTATCTGAACCAAGTGAGGCGTTATTTGTCAGGGTTGCGCCGCTGTTCACCGTTACTGCCTGATTGATTCCGCCTGTATTGGTTACTGTTCCGCTTACGTTTGTACGACCGCCGCCGGTTACTATTTTTGTCAAGGTACCGTTATTAAAGTTCAATACCCCGAGGTTTGAAATATTTCCTTTTACATAAGAGGCACTTGTATTTATCGTTCCGGAATTTGTTATCGCACCCGTTTCTGAGCCTAGATTTGCGTTGTTTGTCAGCGTTACACCGCTGTTTACGGTTGCAGCCTGATTGATTCCCGCTGAATTTGTAAGGTTCCCTTTAACAGTTGTAGTACCTGTACCGTTTACCGCTTTGGATAAATTACCACCCGAAAGATTCAGATTACCTGCGTTTGATACGTTACTAGTAATACCGTTTGCTGACATATTTGCAATACCGTTCGCAGCAAGCACAAGATTTCCGTTAACTTTACCGTTATCAGCCATATTCAAAGTACCGTTATTAACGTTAACAGTACCTTGAGTAATATTAGCCCCGCTTCCCATAGTGAGAACCGAGCCGCTGTTAATATTTGTTGTACCGGTACCGGAAATACTGCTGTTAAGATTATTTGTTCCGCTTACAACATTTAAGGTTCCTGCATTTTTCAATGAAGCATTAGAATTTGCAGCTGTTAAAGTTATATTCGTCAAGTTTGCCGTTGCACCTGATTTTATATCAGCGACCGAACCTTCGGAATTAACGGCATTAGTAAAGTTTACGTTTTTAAGATTTAAAGTTTTACCGCTGTTGACAACAAAACCTGTATGTCCGTTAAGATTAATGGTTGATTTTGAACTTCCGCTTGCAACACCGTTTACGTTAAGAGTTGTACCGCCCGAAACGCCGACGTCTTCGGTAGATGTATAAATATTGCCTGCCGCAGCAAAGTTAAAGTTTTTTGTCGCAGATTCAAGACCATTCCAAAGACTCAGCGTATCGCCTGCTTCTCTTGTAGTTGAACCTGTCTTTTGAGTTTCGGTTACGTATTCTATACTGTCGTTTGTTGTAACCGTTGTTGCAAGTTTTAATTGACCGTATGTTGTATAAGTGTCAACTGTTTCGATATATTTAGTATTCCATGCAACATCAGGTGTTAAGTTATCCGTATGAGCCCTTTCAACCTGACTAAGCTGTTTTCTTTGAGTTAAACTTGAGTTCAAAGAAAGCTGTAAACCGCCTGCTTGAGTATCAAGAACTCTTACTTTAATCGTCCCGTCTTCTTCAGGAATACCTTCGGTCGAAACATCATTGATGTATACATAGCCCGAAGATTGAGTACCTGTTTTAATCATATCGGATTTTTTCGAAGCGAGATCCACATCAATATTCCACCTGGCAGATGTTGAACCGGCAATTTGATTAATATTGTATGTTTGGTACTCACCATCTTTCAGGTCAATCGTACCGCTGTTAGCATTAAAAACTAATCCCGAAGTGTTAAACGAATTTTGACCCATGGTCAGGACTGTATTTGAAAGAGTAACCGAACCGGAATTGTTTATCTGCCCGAAGAAATCAATTTTACCTGTTGAATTACCGCCAAAATTTACACGATATCCTGAAACCCCGTTTATGTTATCGTTAAATAATATCTTACCGTTATTCTGAGCATTTAAGCTAATTGTTCTGCTTGACGAATCCGCATATATAGCATCGTATACTTTTGCTCCGCTTCCTACCTGAACGTAGTTACCTGTAAATTCAGAATTTCCGTTGTCTGCCAGAATAGTAAAGTTATAAGGCATATACAATGCCCCGCCCTCAGCTGTTCCTGATGCGGAATATGCGTAGTTATTTAAGAAATTCGAGTTTTTAATTGTGGACAAATAGTTACTTGAACTGTATATTGCACCGCCTCTGGAAATTCCGGATGTCGTATTGGTATGGTTACCTTCAAAGGTCAATCCTGTTACATTCTGAATGTTATTTGCGTTATAAATCGCTCCGCCATAGGCATCTCCCGTGCCTGAAATAGCATTGTTATCTTTAAAAATCGAATCAGAAAGTGTATTAATTCTATATGAACTTGAATTATAAATAGCGCCGCCAAAAGCATTATTTGTTGACGAATGTACATAGTTGCCGGTAAATGTCGAATTAACTATATTATTAATCGTACCTTCATTATAAATAGCACCGCCATAAGCAAAACTTGAATTATTAAGTGCCTTGTTATTCGAAAATTTTGTATTTTGAATATTGTCTATTGTGTAACGTCCATTATAAATAGCACCGCCCGCAGCTTTCGCAGAAGAAGATACAGATGATGAAGAGGTTTGCGCATAGTTGCCCGTAAAATTCGAATCGGTAATATTCGTGACTTGCATACGGTTATATAATGCACCACCCAATGCACCATATCCGGAGAAAACATAGTTATCTATAAATTCACCTGCAATTTTTGCAACAGTATACCTCGAAGAGTTGCTATAATTATAAATGGCACCACCCTGCGCTAAACTTGATGTAGCGGTTGTTGCTGCATAGTTGCCTATAAAATTACCGAGAATTCCGTTCGTTGATATTGCGGCAGTGTTGTAGATGGCACCACCTGCAACGGCATTTTTACCCTCAACATAGTTTCTTATAAAATTAGAATTTGAAATACCGTTCGTTAAAGTACCGGTGTTATAAATAGCGCCACCGTATGCGGTTCCGGAATTTGCTACTGCATGGTTATCGGTATAAGTACCTGTGATTCCTGCAATGGTTCTTGAATTATAAATACCGCCGCCATAGGTTTCATTGTCGGCAGAAGCATAGTTTCCCGTAAAATCTCCGTTAATGGTACCAATATATCCTTCATTATAAATTGCACCGCCGTATGCGTATGTATATGTACTTGTGTCGGTTCCTGCTATACCGCCTTCGGCTCTTGCAAGAGCATAGTTGTTGGTAAAATTACCGTTAATATTACCTATACTATATGATGATGACGAAGCTCTGTTATAGATTGCACCGCCACGTTCATAAGCAGTACCTATTGCAGTTTCACTGTAATCATAACTGGTACCGGCATCTGTATATTCATCTTCTGACGAATAGGCATTCGCTAATGCATCAACCCAATAATTATATCTCCATGGATAAATCATTCTGTCGGAATCGCTGTCATTGCTTCCGCCTGAAGCACTTGCAGAAGCACTTGCAGAGGCGGTCTGGCTGGAATCATTGGGGTTTGTAACCGTACCGGAAGCACTTGCCGTTGCCGTCGCTGAGCCTGCAGTTGCAGAAGCATTGCCGCCATATTCCGTACTTGAACCATGGTGGGACTCTCCGCCTTTACCGAATGCGCTTGCGTAGTTTCCTACAAAATCGCCTTCTATATCGCCCATGTTTCCGTTATCGTTAGATATAGCACCACCATAGGCATTTGCGGTTCCATTTGCTACCGCAGAAACATCACAATCTGCTGACGCAGAAGCACTTGCATCCGCTGACGCTGAGGCACTTGCAGAAACATAAACATCACTGTTTGTTGTCTCTGTTTTTGTCTGAGAAGCGCTTGCAGACGCATCACCTGCTACTGCCGTTGCAGAACCTCCCTGTGCATGTGCAGTACCACCTTCAGCATATCCGCCTCGGCCTTCCGCATAAGAATAGTTATTTATAAAATTAGCTTTTACTTTACCTATCGAACCGGTATTGGATATAGCACCACCATAAGAATTTGCTGTACCGTTAGAAGAAGCATAAGCATTTGCTGTCGCATCTGCTGAAGCGCTTGCGTCTGCATTTGCACTGGAACCGGAAGAGTGGTCGTCCGAAGCATAATGTGACGCAGTACCGCCGGTTGCTGAAGCATCACCGCCGGTTGCTCTTCCGCCTGTAGTATATTGTTTTACACTGTTACCTCTAAAATCAGAGGTTATATTGACAGATGAGTTGTTAGAAGTATTGTTAACCGCACCTCCTCTGTTAGTGGTATTAATACTTGCGCTAGCATTGGCAGAAGCATAAGCGTCTGCGTTTGTTCCGCCGTTTGAACCCCTATCCGAATCCGAACCTCCATAAGAATTGCTGCCTACGGATGTAACACTGTTGGTAATACCATCAAAAAGTTTATTATTAATATCCGCACTGCTGCTTACAGAATCTACTCGTGTTGATGTTGAAGCATAACCTGCAGGAGGTGTATACGTATAACTTAAATATTTAACCTGATTATTCGGTAAATGAACAGCTATAGCTCCACTTGTATCAGCAGTTACTTCCGTCCATTTAACATTACTCAATTGAGAAAAATTAGAGGTATTAATAACTATTTTAAAATAATTAATAATTTTTGTACCGTCAGCATCGAATGTTTCAGTCTTATAATTATAGTCGTCAGCAGTACCTTTCACCACAGAATAAGAGGCATTTGCGGCGAAGCCAGTCGGCACTCCCGTGCGCGATTTATTTTGATACGTGTTAGAAAAGCTGTAAGAGCTGAGTACACTAAAGTCATTAGTTAAAAGAATTTCATTGTTTATATTAAAATCAACCGGGGTATTGTCAGGTAAAGGCCTATATTGCGGCGTTTCTTCTACAGGGTCCGCGTAAGCAGGGACGCTCATCCCAATAGTGGCAAATATAGCTGCGAACAAGAGTCTTTTAGGGGTACCCCCTCCTCGAATAACCGCGTCTTTAGTGGGTTTCGAGGTTTGACCCTGATTTGTCTGAATTTTTGTGCTTTTTACTCTTTCTCTAGCCACATCAATCTTCCATATTTTAAAATATTATTTATATTACAATATTTTTATTATATTAATATCCTTAATTTAATTGATTTACATTGATTCAAATAATTAAATAAAGTATAATTTTATTTAAAAATATTCCGAAAGTATCGGCAATGTAATAATAACCCAAGATTAGTAACCTTAAAACCGTTGTGCAGGTTTACTTATCAATCCGCAACGGAATCAAAGTTTTATTTTTTATACATATTTGATTATAACAAATTTTTCATAAAACTTCAACACTTAAAATAAAATTATTAAATTTTATTAACATAAAGATAAACACTACATATATGCTTTGACTTACTATAAATGTAACAAAGTGGACTTGACAAAATGTTAGGCTTACCTTACAATTATCTCGGAAAGTAAACTGGAGAATCTGAATTGGTACAAGAAAAATTAACTTCAAGTCTTGAAGACTACCTCGAGACAATTTATAACGTTTTGGAACAAAATCAAAAAGTCCGCGCTATTGATATTTCACGCGAACTCAACGTCAGCCGCGCTTCTGTTACGGAAGCTTTAAAAAAACTCGCTGATAAAAATCTTATCAATTACGGAAGATACAATGTAATCTCAATGACAGAAGACGGCAAAAATCAAGCCCTTAAAGTTATTGAAAAACATAACACTCTGCTATACTTTTTCGAAACGATTATGGGATTGGATTCTCAAGAAGCAGTAGAAACTGCCTGCAAAATCGAACACGTAATTTCGCAAAACGTTCTGGAAAGATTTGCTGCCCTCAAAGATTTTCACCAATCTCACCCCGAAATTTCACAAATATTTGAAGACTATTACCTGGAAAAATTAAAATGAATACACTAAAAGTCGCAGGGAAATTCCTCGACCAACCCATACTTGTTGCAAAATTTCAAAAAGCCGTTCCCGCCGTATTACTAGGTGGTGCAACCGCTTATACCGCTCATGAAATTGCTCACGCACCCCATAATAAACGCAAAAAAGCCGCCATTAGAATCGGTACAACTATGGCTTTCACCGTCGCCTCGGCAATTGCCGCACCAAAGATTACAAACAGAATATTCAAATCCGACGACCTGCCAAAATCTGTAAATCAGTTACAAAAACGAGCCTCGAACTTAGTCGACGAATTTCTTAAAAAACATGACACCGACGAAAATACCGTAAAACTTTTAAACAAAGCTAAAGAAAAAGTTCTCAAATTTGACGAAGTAAAAACCCTTTTTAAAACCTTCAACAAAGACGAAAAAGGAACTAAACTCCTGAACGAACTTATTCCCGACCCCGAAAACATTACCGCGCACGAAATTCACAGTGAAATCGGCAGGCTTTCCGTATTCGGGCTTATTCCCGTAATCGGAGGCATTGCAGGCGGAATTTTAGGCGATAAATTTACTACAGAAAAATGGAAACACAGAATTCCAGATAAAATAAAAGAAGGTTCCTATCAATATCTTGCGAATATTTTTCTGTGTAACATTGGTGCGGGAACAGCACTTGGCATAATGGAAAACTTTAATATCCAGTCAAAAGCCGCACGCGCAGCAGGAATGGTTGCAGGTATTATTGCGACGGGAGTTGTCGGCGGGAGCGCAATTGCAAACTTCATAGGAAACAAAGTCATTAACCCTATGTTTGACAAAAACCACAAACATAAATCTCTATTTGAAGAACGTAAACCCGAAGCGCTTGACATAGGGCTTCACACGGACGATATTGCAACAGTTGCGGTTATGTCAGGATTAAAGTGGATAGAGCCTGCACTGCCGTTAATGTATTCAATTTCGGGCTACCGCGCAGGAATAGGTTACCGAAACGGTCAGAAACACTAAGCGGTTACGGGATTAGAAACAAATACCAATCTGCCGTCTTCGCAACCAATTGAGATAGTATCTCCGTTTTTAAATTCTCCGGCGAGAATCTTCATTGAAAGCGGAATTTCTACAGCCTGACGAATCACACGGCGTAAAGGACGCGCACCGTAAAGAGGTTCGAATCCCTCCTCGGCAAGATATCTTTTCGCATTTTCCGTAATCTCAAGCTGCATACCTTGTTCTTCAACACGTTTTTTCAATGAAGCCGTCTGAATTTCAACAATTTTTGCCAACTCTTCCAGTTTAAGCGGTGCAAACGTAACGATTTCGTCAATCCTGTTTATAAATTCAGGCTTAAATTTTGAACGCAAAATTTTGTGAACTTCATCATATTTTTGTTGATTCGAAAGATTTTCGTCAAGCAAAATATCGCTTCCGAGGTTGCTTGTCATAATTAAAACAGTATTTTTAAAATCAACGAGTTTACCTTGCCCATCAGTCAAACGTCCGTCGTCAAACATTTGGAGCATAATATTAAACACATCGGGATGCGCTTTTTCGATTTCATCAAAAAGCACCACGGAATACGGCTTTCTGCGAACAGCCTCCGTAAGCTGCCCTCCCTCTTCGTAACCCACATAACCTGCGGTTGCACCTGTTAGTCGGGAAATTGAAGCTTTTTCCATAAATTCGCTCATATCAATACGAACCATTGCATCTTCGTCGTTAAAAAGAAATTCTGCGAGTGTTTTTCCCAGTTCGGTTTTACCGACACCTGTAGGGCCAAGGAAAAGAAAAGACCCTATCGGACGCTTGTTATCTCGAAGTCCTGAACGGGAAAGTCTTATCGCATTTGCAATCTTATTAACTGCTTCGTCCTGTCCTATGAGACGGGAGTGCAAAAATTCTTCCATTTTCAATAATTTTTGGGATTCATTTTCAACGAGACGTGTTGTAGGAATCCCTGTCCATTTCGCAACGATTACGGAAATATCATCCCCATCCAATCGTTCTTTAACAAGATGTTTTTTTGATTTGTCAGATTGCAAATCTTTAAGCTTTTTCTCCATCGCAAGCATTTGTTTATATTTTTCTTCAAGTGCGGTTGTCACCTGACCTTTTTTCTGCGCGATTTCCATTTGGGATTTTAAAATTTCAAGATTTTTCTTAACCGTGGTTATGGAATTTATAACCTTTTTTTCCTGAGCCCACTGTTCGCGAAGCTTAACGATTTTCGTATCGAGAGTATCGATTTTCTTGGAAATTTTAGCAATTTTTGCATCGGCTTCTTTTGTATGTTCTTCCTGAAGCGTACTTCTTTCGATTTCAAGTTGGAATTTTTCACGGGAAAAAATATCAATATCTTCGGGAGTGGTGTCAATATTCATTCTGAGAGAAGAGGCTGCCTCGTCAATTAAATCTATGGCTTTATCGGGAAGATATCTGTCAGAGATATATCGGTGAGAAAGTTTTACAGCCTGAACAATTGCCTCGTCGAGAATTTTAATTCCGTGGAAAACTTCGTAATTACTTTTGAGTCCGCGAAGAATACTGATTGCAACTTCAACGGAAGGTTCATCCACTATAACTGGTTGGAATCTGCGTTCCAGAGCCTTATCTTTTTCAATATATTTTTTGTATTCGTCAAGAGTTGTAGCTCCGATTACGCGGATACTGCCTCTGGCAAGCATCGGTTTGAGAAGATTTCCTGCATCTACAGAGCCCTCTGTTCCGCCCATTCCCATAATTGTATGTATTTCGTCGATAAACAGCATTAAATCATCTGTTTTTTCTTCAATAGCTTTCAGTACGCTTTTAAGACGTTCTTCAAACTCACCGCGATATGAAGCCCCTGCAAGAAGCGCCCCTAAATCAAGTGCAAGAATTTTATCATTTTTCAAACTTTCGGGGACATCGCCCTTAATAATTCTCTGTGCAAGCCCTTCGATAACTGCAGTTTTACCAACTCCCGGTTCGCCGACAATTACTGGATTATTTTTTGAACGACGATTAAGAATTTGAATAACGCGTCTGATTTCATCATCTCTGCCGATTACGGGGTCAAGTTTATTTTCGGCTGCTATGGCGGTTAAATCTTTTGTATATTTTTCGAGCGGATTTTCATCTTTTTTGGATGTTTTGGAAGAATCTGATTTACCTGTTGTACTCTTGGAAGTTTTCTGCGTTTCGACTTCTTGACCGTTAATCAAATCAACCGTTGTAATTCCGTCGATTACATCTTTCATATTTGCGTAGAGTTCTTTTGACTTTACGCTATATTGACCGAAAACATATTCCATTCGGGTAGATTTTGTTTTAAAAAGCGCCAGAAAAAGGTGTTCAATACTAACGATATTGTCACCGTAAGCAAGAGCTTCTTTTTCGGCATCTTCCAGAAGTTTTATTGTACTTTTGGAAAGCGGAGGATCCTGACTGCGCTGAGGTTTGTGCCCGCTGCGTTTCGGAATATTTGCACTGAAATCTCTAATCAAACGCGGATTATCCAATCCGACTTTCTGAAGTAGAATTTTGGGTAAATCGTTCTCGTCCATAAATAAGGCAAGCATAATATGGTCAGGCTCAACTGCATCGTAATCCCTTGCATAAACAATAGTTTTTGCCGAATGAATAATATATTGGACGTGTTCCGTTAATTCCATAATTCACCTCATTTTATTTTTGATAATACCCTGAGGCGTGGATATTGGAATCATTTAAATGCGTGATTTTATAAACAGCGGAATCAAGGCGATATTTTCAGGGGGACAAAAACGGTGTCTTGCAAGAGTTTAGAAAATCGGAAAAAATAAATTTATGTACTTAATCTAAAAAGGAAATCCTATGAAAAATATTAAATCTTTAATTCAATCAACATTAACAAATAACCAAAATACAGAAACCACTTTAGAAAACATTTCTGCGATTCAAAATAACTTAATAAAGAATCATTCCAATCCGGTGTTTAATTCAAAAGACAAAAACAAACTTATGAATATGTACAATACGTTGAAAGATTTGGGCAAATCGCTTTACAAATTTAATTCATACAAAATGAACAACATGCCTGCCGAAGCAGAAAGCGAACAGGAAAATGTTTCTGACATGGTATTAAAAAGCGGAATCAGTAATGTTAAATATATATGGCATTCCGAAAACGGCGAAAACACCTG
The DNA here is from genome assembly GCA_948433295.1 of uncultured bacterium. Taxonomy (GTDB): domain Bacteria; phylum Cyanobacteriota; class Vampirovibrionia; order Gastranaerophilales; family Gastranaerophilaceae; genus Scatousia. Next base: position 36,736 of record CAOJDT010000004.1, on the reverse strand, counting down.
TGAAAAATGTAAATCCTTAGACGGCACTGTGTACGATTTTGAAGACGAAGTTCCAGAGCGTCCGCACCCGAACTGCAAATGCACGGTAGAAATTGTCGAAAACAAAAAAGATAATGAGCAATGCAATTGTCAAAATCTAATTAAACAGTTGGATGAACTTATTGATCAAGCTAATCAATTAAGACAAATAATCGCAATAAGGAGTTCTAATATATTAGAAATTTTATCATATAATGCATGGTTAGCAGTTGACCAAACGGGTCACTGGCTTTTGGAGCAATACTCAAAATGCGATAACATTTTAGGCGACCTAACACGTTCGTTTGTAGAATCCCGTGAAAACATCTACGAAAATTCCGACAAATATTATCACATGAAAGGATATTGTAAAGTCGCACAACGTGAAAGTGGTATTGTTGATATAATAGCGCAAAGTGTAGGACTTGTTAGAGAAATAGGTCAAGGTATAATTGATATGATAATAAAAGAAACTACTTGGCAAGAAGCTATTAAAGATGCGAGAGAAGATCACAGGGCGAACCAAACGGGCACAATAATCGGCAGAAATTATCCCGATTTAGATTGTGATTCCGTTATACAAATGCTCTGGCCGGATATCCTTGACCAAGTTTTTAGAAAATAGTATAATAAATAAATGAACAAGTTCTTGCAAACAGTTGTTATTTTCATTAAAATATTTTTAGCAGCTCTATTCACGGCTTTCTTCATTTATATAATAGGCATAATCCTTTTTGCAATGATTCCTTCAATAATTGACCCTGAATATTATTGGTTTAATATACCTGTTTTATACTTTCTTATATTTTTATTTTTTTTCATGTTGTATATGATTGAAACAATTTTATCAAAGGGTATAAAGAAAAAATTAATTATGTTTATTGTTGTCGGGTTTCTTTGGGCATTCTTTAAACTTCTTACCTTAGGTCCTGATTAGACCTTTGAGTTTGTCAAGCCGCCTTTGAGATTTTTCAGCGAATATCCCCAAGGCGTTTCTCGATAAATATCAAGGTAATATTTTTCAATAAGTTCAAAATAAGGCTCTGATTCTTTGCCCAATTGAGATAAAAGTAATTCGGCAGGAGTGTTACCGGCACTTCTGCCCATTCCGTAAACAGTCACATCAACCGAACAGGCACCGCAATCTATTGCCGTTAGAGTATTTATAAACGCCAATTGCTTATTATTATGTGCGTGAAATCCGATTTTATCAAAGCCCTGTTTCTGTAAAATTTCAAAACAAACCCGTATATCATCAGGCAAAAGCGCACCATAACTGTCTGCAAAGTAAATAATATTTTCACAATCATAATTTTTGAGTGCCGAGAATTGCTCGTCAGAAATATGCGCAACATCCATCAAATGCAGTAAGGTTTCATATCCCTTATCCTGCAAACTTTTACAATAACCAACGCCCTGTGCAATTTCGTGCGGATGGCAGGCAATTCTTACAACATCTGCGTAGTCGCTTATATAAAAATCCTCTTCCGAAAATTCACGCGAATTTACCATTACACCAAGTTTCACCGAACCTTTGTCAGGTATAACTCTGCGCAAATCCTCATCTTTGCATTGCGCAAACTTGCCGCCCTCGTGATTTCGGTAACCGATTTCAAAAAAATCTACTCCGCAAGCCTTTGCAGCCTCAAAAGTTTCACGAACGCATTCATCCGTAAAATTCCAGCCGTTCAAATGTCCGCCGTCTCTGATTGTACAGTCTAAAATCTTTGTCATAAGTATATTTTATCATAAAAATTACTTACATTTGGTTTTACTTTTATAGCTCAAGTCCTTACATTTTAAATAATCTCTGTTACCCTGATAAATAGCCCAATGTGCACAGGCATACCCTCTGTTATTCATACAATTTTCTTCAAAATAAGTTTGCATTTCTTCACCGTCACGTTTCCAACCGGCAGGTCTTAAGAAATTATCATCCCACAGATAAAAATAAAAGAAGTCATGACCCAGCTGATTAGGCTTTTTCCAACCGTTCACATCAATGTAAAACTGAACAACAACACCATCCTCAGGATTCTGAGTAACATTTACCATAAAAAGCGTACCATCGCTTAATTTAGCCTTTGCTTTATTAACACCTGAGGTTTCCCAGTTACCATAAGACGTGCCGTTTATAGCTTTATAATTTACATCGGGAAAACAGCCCCTTTCACCGATTTTACAAATTTTGGACATCTTAATATACTTTGAGAATCTTTCAATAAGAATATCTTCCATACCTTTATCATGTTCAAGAGACCAGTCTTTAATCGGCCCATATTCATTGTGCAAAGAAATCCACGCCTGATTTAACATTGAATAACTTTTTTTTAATTGAGATATAGTCGAAACATCCTGCTGTTTTTGAATCAAAGTCGGCATTGTCATCGCTGCAACAATTCCGATTATGCCGAGAGTAATTAATACTTCTGCCAAGGTAAAGGCTTTTTTCATACATCCTCCGTTCTCTATACTATTTTTCATTATAAATCCCAACACTGATGTCACCGTGTCATTAGGCACGATGTGTAGTGTAAGGGTTTTTGCATACGATAACAGAGGATTGGCTGCAATTGCCTTAGATAACGGCTGCCCCCCCCCCCGCAAATACAGTCATATCAATAGTTTTCATCTCTTACCTCCATTTTATTCTTATTTTATTATATCATAAATTGCTACTTCTTTCAATATGTTATTAAAACTAAATTAATCGTTATAAACTATTAACAAGTATTTTTGCAATTTCCAAAGCTTCGTTAAAAACACGTTCGTTTGTAAGAAAGTCTTCGCGCTGAATATATTTTTTAACTATTTTGCGCGCGTAAGTTCCAACCGCTATTCCGTGATAATGAATTCCGCACATTTTCGCTAAGTCTGCGGTTTTGGAATTAGTCCCCCCTGAAAGCATTACGTATACGGGAATTTTTTCATTCTGAACGAGTTCAGCCGTCGCTACTGCCTGCAATGTTGTTTTGTAATCGTCCTCGGAGCCGCTCATCGGGAATCCGTCCGCCTGAATTATTGTCGACATAGGAACTCGGTTTGCAATCATATCTTTTATACGTGAAACCATTTTTTCATCGCTTAATTTGCCTCGGGCTGTACAAACGCTCAACATTCCGTCAAAAACTTCGTTTATATAAGCCCATTTTGCCATAGTCTCATCGTCATTTTCGTTCATTGCATGAAGTTCAATGCAGTCTATTCCTTTTTCAATCAAAGGCGGCAAAACTTCGCGCAAATCCTTATCTTCGGAAATATAAGAAATCGCACCTTTCGAACAAACTTTTTGACATTTACCGCAGCCAATGCAACGGAGTTTTTTAACCTTATGATATTTAATTGCGCCCTGCGGGCAAATTTCATCACACTTTCCGCAGCCTACACATTTTTCATAATCAATTTGTGCCTTATTAACATGCGGGTCGCCTTTGATTCCCACACTGACACAAAGGTATGCCTCTTTTCCGTCGAGTGCTCTTTTTGCGGCATCAACGATTTCGGGCTTTGCAGAAAGGTCAAAAAATTTACAACCTGCCGCAGAATAAAGCGCAACAAGCTTCTCAACCTCATCAGCGTCTTCATTACCCGCGCCGCATACAAGTTTAAAGCATTTGCCGTCTAAAATATCCGAAAACATTATTTCACCATATAATTATAGATAATTTCCGAGGCATGAACGATAAAATCTTTTCCCGCAGGCGAATTGTAAGGACGGTTAGCGAGGATTACGACAATGTATTTTTTGCCATTAGGCGTGTATACAATTCCCGCATCACCAAGCATTTTGCCAATGTCGCCTGTTTTATGAAGGAACGATGCGCCCTGTCCGAGTCCTGCCTGAATAAGTCTGTTATTTTTAACATGTCCCATGTAATCAAAAATCTTTTCGCGTGACGACATACTCAAAAATTTAGGGTTTTCTATGTTGTAGAGCATAGTCGCCAAATCCCTTGCGGTAGTGTGGTTTGTACCCTGCAAATCAGGAAGCCATGTTTTAACACGCGTATGTTTTAAACCCCAATCTCTTATGCCCTGGTTAACGTCAGTCATAGAACCGATTTTTGACATAATCATATTTGTCGACGAATTATCGGAATCCGTAATCATAATGCGGGCGAGATAATCCATAGTATATTTTGAATTTTCTGCCTTAAACTGTAATCCTCCAGAACCTTCCGCACGCAAATCCGAAGTAAGCGTCATTTCATCATAAAGAGAAACCTGTTTTGCCTCTACAGAACGGAAAAATTGAAGCAAGACAGGAATTTTGATGATACTTGCGGCTGAAAATTCGTCCGAAGCGTTTATATCGGCATAATGCCCTGTTTCGTAATCCCAAACATACACTGACGGTTGAATTGTAGGATATTGCGCCATAAGATTTTTAATACCGTTTTCAATACCGACAATTCTGGCATTTTCATTCAAAGGAAGCATCAACGGCTTTTTCACGGCAGCACCGCGCAATTGCGGAGTATTGTTAAAAAGATGATTATTCAAATAAGACACTGTCGGAAAACCTTCCTGTGCAAAATTTGATTTAATTTCAGGGTAAGGGGATTTGAAAAACATTGATTTCGTAACCCTGTTAAAACCAAAAGGCAGTATTGAACAGCCTATTGCAATCATCACTGCAACCGAAAGGCATCTGTGGATTAAATAATTACGGTCTGCCTTTTTACTTTTAACTTTTTTTCTGACAGGCTGTTGATTCTGTCTTTGAGGAAATTGAACAGTCTGATGATGAGGCTGTGCGTATGGGTTTGAATAAGTCGAAGAACTTCTTGAATACGTATCGTTATACATATTGCCATAATAATAACGTTCACGGTTTGAATACTGCTTTGCTAATTCCGGCATAGAATCTTCTTCCTCCCCAATAAAAATCTTTCTTTTATTTTACAATATTAAAATTAAGATGGCAAAAACGTTACATTTTATTTAACAAAAAACGTCAATTTCGAAATCCGAAACTGACGTTTTGGTATAAATTTATCTTCAATTAACCTATAACAGGAGCATTGAAAACTCTTGCAGCAAGTTCTTTGTCAAGCATTAACAAAGCTTTTTTGTCGTCGCCGATAAGTTTCAATGTAGCAAGAACTCCGCCAACGCTTGATTCTTCTTCAACCTGTTCTTTCAAATACCAGTCTAAGAAAGAAAGCGCAGCACGATCTTTTACTTCTTCCGCAACATCCATTAACGCATTAATTTTTGAAGTAACGAGTTCTTCGTGTCTGAGAACGTGTTCAAAAACTTCAAGAGGAGAATTCCATTTTGTTTCAGGTTTTTCAATAGCTTCAAGTTCAACCTTGCCGCCGCGTTCGTGAACATAATTAAACATACCCATTCCGTGAGCGTGTTCTTCCTGAACCTGAACAGTCATCCAGTTTACAAAACCTTTAAGGTTCAAAGATTCAAAATAAGACTGCATTGCAAGATACAAATATTCAGAATAAAATTCCGCATTAATTTGTTCGTTAAAAGCCTTTTCCATTTTTTCGCTAATCATAACTAAAATCCTTTCTCTTTGTAATAACGATTTAAGTTTATCACGTGAAAATTTTTGCGCAAAAAATTTTTTCACGGGTTTTATATTGGATATGAATATTACAAATTACCCCCGCAATAATTATCAAAAAACCGTTCAGTTTACGGGCTACACGTCAGCCCTCGGAAAAAGACTGGACAAAGTCATAAAAAACGGCAAAATAAGCCCCGAAGATGATGTGTTCATTTCAGAACAAATAACTCGTTTTGTTAATGAAAAAAAACACCCGTCAAAAAGACTCGGACAGGGATGCCATGAAAGAGTTTACAAAGTCGACGACAAATATGTAATGAAAATCCCCTTAGTTACTCAGAAAAAAAATTCTGAAAATGAAACTCTTTTATTCCCGAAAAGATTATTTTCTGAATTAAAAACCTATTTCGGAGAAACTATCGCAAAACTTGGCGAGGCTAAGGTTTTAAAAAATATTTCATCTAACGGAAAACATATTCAAGTCGGCGTTCCAGACCAATATGTCAACAATCACACTTATGATGAAATTCAACACTATTACCTGAATGAATATCTACCAACTTTTGTGAAAGTTCCGCAGCGAAGCTTTGACAATATAGCTAAAGATTGCGCAAGACTAAACGCAAAAGGAAATTATGAATTTGATTTTTTCAATCCTAACAACTTTGTACTTGTCGGCAAAACTCTCCGAATAACGGATGAACTCAATAAAACATCCGTACAGAATCCGAACACAATTTCGGATTTATTACAGGTATTTCTTCAGAAAGTTGATATAAATTATCTCGCTGAATATAACAAAAATGCAGAACCGCTTCGCCGCGAACTTTTTAAAAAAATAGTTATGGCGGGAATGAGACATAATCTTCCGCTGGGTGAATCTCCGGAAAAAGGTTTTACATGGTTTTACACTGCAGACAAATTATGCAAATTTAACACAGCACATCATGAAATCTTGGATATGCTTTCCCATATTAAAATGGAAACCGATACAAAATTAAGACTTGAAAAAACCTCCAATTATCTGGATTGTGTATTTAATTCCATAGATTACGGATATATCGGATTTAGTTAATCTCTTCCACCCTTCCCGTTGAGTGGTCAAAGTGGCATTTTGCAATATAAAGTTTTCCGTTTTCGACAGCGTCCTTAATAATCTTAGATTTTTCCATAAGAACGTCTTCCACCCAGATTGTGTGCTGTTGCGCAAAGAAATTATGGCAGGTGATATCTTCTTTTTTATCCAAAACAGGATAAACGCATTTCAGGATTGATTGAAAATGTTGGGGCATTTCGGGATAAGTATCTTTTGCATACTTCATAACCCCGCAGTCATCATGCCCGAGAAGAATCAAAAGCGGTACATGAAGTTTTTTTACGGCATATTCGAGACTTTCGATAACGTTCGGACCCGCAGTAATCCCCGCAACACGCACAACAAAAAGTTCACCGATACCACAATCGAAAATAATTTCCGGAACTACACGAGAATCCGAACAGCTTAACACAACGGCATAAGGTTCCTGATGAAACGCAAATTTTCTCAAAGTTTCAAGACACATATTTTTTGCAGTCGGAGTTCCGTTCACAAAATTTTCGTTGCCTCTCAAAAGTTTTTCCAGTTCTTTTTTACCGTCTATCATAAGCCTCTCCTTACTTTTTCAAATAATCCTCAAAAGTTTTAACATTAACCTTGTACCCGCAGCCTTCGTGAAGTTGAGCTTTATAGGCAACCTTTTTCGCGGGATAATTTCTGCACATCCGCGGTCGGTGTTTGTAATCCGAACACAAGCCTTCGGGAGTTACCATTTTGCAGGCAAAAATGAAGTTTCCCTCTTCATCCTTACCCTTAATATAAAATCTTCTGTATGCGGGAAAAAGAAATTGCATAATTTTGAATTCTTTTTCGGTATATGTGTCGACGCTGTACATATAATTACAGCATTTGCCGCACTTTTTGCACTCTCCCGTAACATCATAAATTACCTGTTCAGGCACGAAATAAGAACGGATTTCATTGATAATCGAACACAAAAAATCAAACATAATATTATAATAACATAAAGAATTTGCCAATATTACAGGTTTATAATAAAATCTATATGTAAGAGTGAGGTAAAAATCAGATGGTTAGGATTAAAAGAACAGCAAAACACATGTCAGCAAAGAATCTGGCAAAGAAAAACATCTCCAAAAAAGATGTCGGAATTCTTGCCGACATAAGAAATCTTGTAATATTTGGAGCCGCATGTGTTCTTGCAGCAGGGGTTGCATTCAACCTCTATCTTTCATCGCTTCCGCCAATCAAAAACCTAGAAGGTTTCAAGCCTAACATTGTAACGAAATTTTACTCTTCAGACGGCGAAATTATCAAAACATTCACGGCTTATACTTTCTCAAAAGTCGATATCGAAAATGTTCCCGATAACCTGAAAAAAGCACTCATCGCAACTGAAGACAAAAACTTTTATAACCACAACGGATACGATATTGCAGGACTTGCGCGTTCAACAGTCCAAAACATCATTGCAGGACATGTGGTTCAGGGTGCAAGTACTATTACGCAACAGCTTGCAAGAATCCTCTTCCTATCCAACGAAAGAACTTTTGACAGAAAAATCAGAGAACTCGTTGTTGCCGCAAGAATTGAAAAATCAATTTCAAAAGACAAAATTCTTGAAATGTACATGAATAATGTCTACCTCGGCTCGGGCGCTTATGGCGTGGAAGCCGCGGCACAAACATATTTTAACAAAAAATTGTCTCAATGTACTCTTCCGGAACTCGCACTTATAGCAGGGCTTCCACAAGCGCCGAGCATATATTCACCGTTTAATAACCTCGAACTCGCAACTCAAAGACGTAATCAAGTTCTTAAACGTATGTACAAAATGAAATACATTACAAAAGACGAATACGAAAACGCGAAAGATGCAAAAGTTAACCTTACAACAGTTCCTCGTTTCTATACAACAAACAAAGCGCCTTACTTCTGCGATTACGTTTTGAAAGAACTGGAAAAACTCGGATTCGACGAAACTGATATCTCGCAAGGCGGTTACAAAGTCGTAACCACAATAGATTATAAAACCCAAATCGCCGTTAACGAAGCTATTTTGAAAAATATGAAAAATTACGGACTTAATGGCAATAACCATCAGGCGGCAGTATTCTCATTCTCGCCTATTGACGGAAAAATTCTCGCTTACGCAGGCGGAAAAGATTACACCCAATCGCAATATGACCGTGTTCAGGCAATCAGACCTTCGGGTTCTGCATTCAAACCGTTCGTCTACGCTGCGGCAATGGAAAAAGGTATTTCACCTAACGATATGATTGAAGACGCACCGATTAAAATCGGCGACTGGGCACCGAGAAATTACGGCTCAAAATACAGAGGCGAAATCCCTGTGTATTCTGCGTTAATGGTGTCATCAAATACCTGTGCCGTAAGACTTATTCAGGAAGTCGGAATCCGTGCGGTAATCCAAATCGCAAGAGTTCTCGGAATCTCCACTCCGCTCGAATACGATTATACAATATCTCTCGGCTCAAACGGCGTTAAATTATTTGAATTAACCCGCGCCTACGGCGCGTTCGCAAACGGCGGCTATGTAGTTCAACCTTACGCAATCGAAAGAATTGAAACTTCACGCGGAAAAGTTGTTTACAGAGCACCGAAAACAAAAGTTTCACGCCAGTTAAGTCTCAAAACAGCCGCAGAAATGACTGCAATGCTTAAAACCGTAATCGACCACGGAACAGGTGCCGCAGCAAGAATCGGCAAACCTGCCGCAGGCAAAACAGGTACAACGGATGATTATAAAGATGCAAGCTTTGTAGGCTACACGCCAAATGTAGTAACAGGCGTCTGGGTCGGTAACGACGACAACTCCGTAATGCGTTCGATTCAGGGCGGTACCGTTCCCGCACTCATCTGGCGCGATGTTATGAAAGTCGCAACACAGCCTTACGGAAATGTTGACTTCAATTATCCTGAAATCAAACTTATGCCGTTCCAGTTGAGACCGGGAAGCATTAGAGTTTTGAAAGAAGGCGACGAAAATTCCGCACAGGAAAATGAAAACCAAGATGAAAATTCATCTCAACAAACTTCTGATGAACAGTTTGAAGAAGCCACAACCCCTGCGGAAGTTCTAAATAATTTCAAAAAACAACAAACTCAAACAATGCCTCAGCCGCAAAGCGTTCAACCAGTAGTACAACATGCAGCACCGCCTGCGGCAAAAGCACCTACACCAATACCAATGGCAATACCGGAGAGCTTAAATTAATGGAAAACTTTATACCTCACATCGGAGTAGATGAATCTGGCAAGGGCGACTTTTTCGGTCCGCTTGTCATAGCAGGAGTGTTAGTGGATGAAAAATCCGCAGCGCTTTTCGCAGAATTAGGAATCAAAGACAGCAAAAAAATTACGGATAAAAAAATCCTCACACTTGAACCCATAATCAAAGAACACGCACCGCATTCCGTCATCGCGATTTCAAACGGAAAATACAACGAACTTTACGGCAATATGAAAAACCTTAACAAACTTCTTGCGTGGGGTCATGCCCGCACAATCGAAAACATTTTGGAAAAGCACGAATGCACTTACGCAATCTCTGACAAATTCGGAAACGACAGTTTTATCGAAAACGCGTTGATGAAAAAAGGCAGAGAAATAAAACTTGACCAGATGGTACGCGGCGAAAGCGATATTGCGGTTGCAGCAGCGTCAATTCTTGCACGCGCGGCATTTGTGCATAAAGTTTCGGATATGCAGTGCCAATATGGTATTAATTTTCCGAAAGGCTGCGCCGCACAGGTAAAAGACTGCGCGCGTGAATTCATTGCGAAATACGGCAAAACCAGATTAAACGAAGTCTGCAAAACCCACTTCAAAACATATAACGAAGTGTAAAAATTTAATAAAGGGAACGCCCGAGCCTCCGAAGCGCAAACAAACTATGTAGCGACAATAGGGCGAGAAAGGAGGCAAGTATGACACGAGAGTTAATTAAAAAAGCTCTAGGGGTACTAGAGCTTTTATTGAAATTAATTCAATTGTTCTTATAGGGGCGACAAGCCGGTTAGGTTGACCAGAACCTAATCGGTTTCCCTATATATACATTTTAACATATATCAAAAAAATTTCAAGTGCCAATCTATTATTACAGTCACTTAATGAAACAACAACAGGCCGTGTGCTGTCCGAGCGCAGCGAGTTCACACGGCTCAAGTTGAATTTAGTGACTGTTTTTGGTCAGCGTGTTTCTTTTTCTTGGCTTGCGTTCTTTTTCTTTTCATCGCAAAAAAGAAAAAGAATGCAAGTGCGGGGGTTGGGACTGCACAAGTCCCAAATAACAAATTAAAGCAAAGAGCCTAAGTCTTTTAAGGATTTATTATGTTTTTCGTTTATAACAGCAGTCATATTATAAATATTTGCTATAGTTTCAGAATTTACCGAGTTATCGCAACAATAATCTTCAAGTATCTTTAGCATAGAAGATATCTCATAATTTGTATAAACAACTGATGATATTATTTCATAAATTTCTTTGTCCATAAAAATATAATATAACTATGTTTTTTTTACGCCAGAGCCATATAAATATGAATAATTTGTACTAAAAAGGGCGGGGTAAATCCCCGCCTCTTCATTGGCTTATACAACTGTTAAGGTAGTCTATGGTACTCACTTTCTCTTCATAAAGGTATTTAATAAAATTCAAATACGCTTCATCATAGGATGTAATCACAAGGTTTATCTCAAAACCGTCCGTGCAGAAAGGTTCGTAGTCATACACCACATAACTGTTGTACTTGCTTTTCCATTCTTTACGTTCTACGCGGCTGTTGTTTTCTTCGACGATTTCTTCAAGCCACGCCACGATATCTTTATTCACATTTTTCATTTCCAAGCGATTGTATCTGTTGCAATCGTGATAATTATTTCCGGTTAACATACCAAATACTCCAAAAAATTGTTATACTGCAATTGTAATTCTTTTTGCGTCTCAAATAATCCCCTTTAGGTCTAAGTTAAGATAGTAGGATTTGGTAATTTTTATTTGCGTATTATTGATTTTTTACTATGGACATTATAGAATTACTTATAATATAAAGAGGAGACATTATGAGCGAAGACTGTATTTTTTGTAAGATAATCAACGGCGACTTTGGCACAGAATTCGTTTACGAAAACGAACATCTGGTTGTATTTAAGGATATCAATCCAAAAGCACCTGTTCACCTGTTAGTCATACCAAGGATTCACGTTGCGTCTTTGAACGAACTTGAGGACAAAAATCTTATGGGCGAACTTCTTCTCGGTGTAAAAAAAGCCGCAGAAAAAGCCGGTTTAAAAGCATACAGAACACAGATAAACACGGGAAAAGAAGCAGGTCAGGAAGTCTTCCATCTTCACATCCACGTTTTGGGCAAAAAGTAAATTAAGGAGAAATATAAATGAAAAACGGAATTGAGAACGGATATTACCACGAAATCACACCTTCTGGATTCGGGATTGCAATCAAGGCAGGAAAAGTCTTATTTTCAGACCAATCTGAATTTCAAAAGGTAGAAGTTTTTGAAACAGAAAGTTCACTCGGAAGAGTTTTGACACTCGATGATTTAATGATGACAACCGAAGGCGATGAATTTCATTATCACGAAATGATTGCACACGTTCCGATGATGCACCACAAAGCTCCGAAATCAGTTCTGGTTATTGGCGGCGGCGACGGCGGAACAGTTAGAGAAGTTCTCAAACACAACACCGTTGAACGCGTAGTTCTTTGCGAAATCGACGGAATGGTAATCGACGCTTGTAAAAAATTCCTTCCGACAATTTCTTGCGGACTCGACGACCCGCGCGTGGAAATCCTCGTTCAGGACGCTATCGAATATATTAAAGACAAGAAAAACGAATTTGATATCGTATTAATTGATTCAACTGACCCAATGGGACCGGGTGAAGGTTTGTTTACGGAAGAATTCTACACCAATGTTAAAAATTCGCTCAAAGAAGGCGGTATCGTTGCAGCACAATCAGAAAGCCCCGTTGTTAACAAAGAAGAAATCAAAAAAATGTATAATCTTTTGAAAAAAGTCTTCCCGATTTGTTCAACATTCACATCAAACATTCCGACTTATCCGGGCGGCTACTGGGCTTGGGCATTCTGTTCAGAAAGCGTTGAACCATTATCTTACTTTGCAGAAGACCGTTGCGACGAAATTACAAAAACCTGCAAAATCTACAACAAAGATTATCACAATGCACGCTTTGCATTGCCAAATCACTTAAAAGAACTTTTGTAAGGAAAAATAATGAGCGATAAAAAAATAAAATTACTTTTTGACGGCTCTTTGATGTCGTATTACGAACCGATTAACGGTTCACGCAGCGGAATATTTTTTGCAACGTACAATTTGTTAAAAGAATTCCTCAAACACGAAGAGTTTGACGTAACTTTGTACTGCAATCATCAGAGAATGTATTATATGCAAAAACTCTGGGAACAGGACGACCTTATTCATAGCTGTAAACTTATGAATATGTTTCAAACCGCGGCTCCGCTTGATGTAGTTCTTGCGTGGGCAACATGCAAATTCAGCAAAAATAACGGCAAAAAAGATAATATTTTCAAAAAAGGAATAAGATTTATCGCATACAGATATTTCAATGCAGTAAGAGCCTTAAAAATAAGAAACGGCAAATTTGCGTCGGAAGCGAAAAAGTTTGATATATTTTTCACTCCACACGAACGAATTCCCGTTGAAATTCTTGATGCCCCGAACATGAAAAGGTTCACAATTCTGCACGACGCCATTCCGTTGGTACTGTTTGACTTGTACGGCGAAGACTTTTTTGCAACGGAATGGCTCAGAAAACTCCTTAAAGAAATGAACTTTAACGACTATTACTTTACTGATTCTGCATGTACAAAGAAAGATTTTCTGGAATACGCACCGCAAATCGACCCTGATAAAACTACCGTAGCATATCTCGGGGCAAGCGATAACTTCTATCAGGAAACAGACATCGAAAAAATTAACGCGGTCAGAAAAAAATATAATATTCCCGAAGATAAAAAATATATCTTTAGCCTTTGCACACTTGAACCGCGTAAAAACCTTGTTTTTGCGGCAAAGAATTTCCTGAAATTTATCCAAAAGAACAACATCGACGACTTCGTGTTTGTTCTTGGCGGCGGACACTGGCATAAATTTTTGCCGATGCTTGAAAAAGAAATCGCCGACCTCGGAGATTTGAAAGAGAAGATTCTTAAAATAGGATATGTCGACGACGTCGACCTTGCGCCGCTGTACAGTGGCGCAAAAATGTTCGTATATCCATCACTTTATGAGGGATTCGGGCTTCCTGTTCTTGAGGCTATGCAGTGCGGCTGCCCCGTAATCACGTCAAATGTCTCGTCAATTCCCGAAGTAATCGGTGATGCGGGGATTCAAATTGACCCGAAAAACGATGACGAACTTATTCAGGCTTATGAAAAAATGTATTTTGATGAAGAATTCGCAAAAGAATGCACACGTAGAGGGCTTGAGCGCGCAAAACTCTTCTCGTGGGAAAAATGCGCAAACCTTATGTGCGATACAATGAAAAAAGCCGTCGGACAATAACAACAAAAAATTTTTCATGTTATAATCCTGTCTGTAAGAGAGAAACGAAAAGGGATAAATTCTATGTCTATAATCATAATGATTTTATTATTAAGTGTACTTATTCTCGTTCACGAAGCAGGACACTTTCTCGCAGCAAAAATGTTTAAAATGAAAGTGGCAAGATTCGGCTTCGGCTTGCCGATAGGTCCGACATTATGGGAAAAACAAGTCGGAGACGTAAAAGTTATGGTACACGCCTTTTTATTGGGCGGATATGTGGCATTCCCCGATGATGACAAAGAATTGAACCTCCCTGCGGATTCTCCCGACAGATTTTTGAACAGACCCGTATTCCAACGTTTCGTAGTTGTTTCGGCAGGTGTATTCGCAAACATTGTCTGCGCGTTTGTTCTGGTATTTTTGACAGCCGCACTCTGGGGTCACATGCCGTCAGGAAAATACGACATATATGTAAAAGACATTGTCGCCGCCAAAGAAGCTTCAATATGGCAATCAGGACTTGAAAAAGGTGACCAAATCAAAAGCATTAACGGCGTACAAGTAACATCAACAGCAGCACCGATTTTAATTTCACAATTAAGCAAAGAAAAAGACGGCAGAGTTGATGAAACTTTCGTAAATAAAAATTACGAAAAACTCAAAAAAATGAACGTAAGCTTTACACGTGACGAAGTCATACCGAAAGATGTTCTTATTAAATTACCCCCGAAAGAATACGAACCGGCAATTAACCTCAACGAAAACGTTATTAAAGGACTCGAAAAATATAAAGATACAGAAGTCAAACTTTCCGATACTCAAAAAGCAATCAGAGACCGAATCGAAAAAAGTTATATAGTCTCTGACGGACAAATGACCTTAAACGATATCGCTTACGCAATATCGGATAACGTTCATCCTATCAATATGTCAGTCCTGCGCGACGGAAAAATTATTGAATTAAACCCTATTTATCCTAATAAAGACGGTCTGATGGGAATCCAGATGGAAATAAAAGAAATCGTTATTCCGACAAAAGGTCCGAAAGCAATAATTAAAACAAGCGTAAATTATCTCTGGGAACAAACTTCAATGCTTATGTACGGTTTGTATCAGATTTTTACGGGAAAAATCCCTCTGAAAGACCTCCACGGAATCGTTGCTATAACAAAAGTCGGCGGTGACATAATCCAGAATAACGGATTTTTCTCAGGGTTATTATTAACGGCGATTATTTCGCTTGACCTTGCTATAGTAAACTTCCTTCCTATACCTGCACTCGACGGCGGACACGTAATGTTTCTTATTATCGAAAAATTACGCGGCAAACCGTTAGACGAAAAAACTGTTGACAAAATAGGAACCGTCGGATTTATGTTATTGATAACACTTATGGTGTTCGTTGTTTTTAATGATATCTATGCGCTCATAACCCAAAAATTATAATCTGTATTGAAATAATCCTTCAAATCTGATATAATTAACATGTATATCAACGTGGAGATTAGTATGAGTCAGATGAAAAACTTTGGTTTCACCTTAGCAGAGGTATTGATAACCCTTGGTATTATCGGTATTGTTGCTGCCATTACGCTTCCGTCGCTTATGGTACAAAATAGAGAACGCGAAAACGCTACTAAACTTAAAAAAGTTTACAGTACAGCAACTCAAGCATACACAAGAGTAGTCACGGAACGCGGAACTCCTGAATTCTGGAATTTAAAAGGAAAAGACGACCCCGATGGTGCCGAAACTTTAAAAAATCTTATTGAACCGTATTTTAAAGTAACTCCCGAAAGTATTCAGGGAACAGTTTTTGTTAATACAAATACTATGCTTCTTGATAAATCAGCAGGTCCAAACCTTTCAACACTGCAAAGCCTCTCATCCTTTAACGTAGTTGATGGTATGGCACTGGGCTTTATTGTAGAAGACAAAGATTGCAAAGCCGTGTTTGGCGAATCCACTGCGCTTAAAAATGTCTGTGCAACAATGATTGTTGACGTAAACGGAAGCACCCGCCCGAATATGTTCGGCTTTGATATTTTTAAATTTTATATTACAAAATTCGGATTACAACCATACGGAACTCAGGCTGATGAAACTTATCCGTTTGATACCGCATGTAACAATGGAGGAACAGGTTACGGCTGCACCGCTTGGGTTATTTTCAGAGGCAACATGGATTACAACCATTGCAAAGACTTAAGTTGGACAGGTAAATCGCGCTGCAAAGGTCTTAATAATTTAAAATACAATAACAGCGGTTTGTAATACAAATGTTTCCTGATTGTGTTATTATGTAATTAACAACAATTCCCGAATTCGAAATTTTTTTTGAAAAGAAGGAAACTTTTTTTCAAAAAAAACATCTAATAAAGAAACACTTGAGCTCAAATCGGATTTAGGGATAAATTGGAGGAAAAATTCAGAAAATGAGAAAATTTATGAGAAGAAGTTTGATATTCTTAAGTGCATTTGTGGTATTGTTCGGTTGTATAATCCACAATAACGTAATGGCATACAGCCCAACAGACCTTTACGATCAGGTTTGGAGATTGATTAACGTAAAATTTGTTGACCAAACCAACAACTCTCAGGATTGGCAAAAATGGCGTCACAAATATGATGACAAAATTATGACCAACGAAGACGCTTATGTTGCGATTAATACCATGATTGCAAGTTTAAATGACCCGTATACAAAATTTCTCGACCCGAAAGAATTTGCGGAAGAAACAAGTTCTATTAAAGGTTCACTGAAAGGTATCGGTATTCAAATTGCCGTTAAAGACGGAAAGTTAACTGTTATTGCTCCGCTTGAAGATACTCCTGCCGAAAAAGCAGGTCTGAAAGCAGACGACGAAATTCTTGAAATCGACGGCAAAAGCACAAAAGGGATTACTGTTGATCAGGCGGCCGACCAAATCAGAGGTAAAGAAGGTACTACCGTTAAATTGTTAGTCAAACGCAAAGACGTTGAACCTAAACTCTATTCTATTGTCCGCGCAAATATCGACGTAAAATCAATTTCACAAAAAATTCCAGAAGGAATAAAATTACCTGACGATATTTCATACATCAGATTAAGTTCTTTCATCAGCAGAAACGCAGCAGCAGAATTCAAAAGTATGCTTGAAAAAGGCGCTGATAAAAAAGGATTTATCGTAGACCTTCGTTCAAACCCTGGCGGACTGTTGAGTAATGCGATTTACATCTCCGATATGTTCCTCGACGGCGGTACAATCGTAAGCACTGTTGACAGAGACGGTTACAAAGAAACTCAAAGAGCCACAAAAGGTCTCGTTACAAGAAAACCGTTAATCGTTCTTATCAACGGAGGTTCGGCATCAGCAAGCGAAATCTTCTCAGGCGCAATGAAAGATAACGGAAGAGCCATTATTATCGGTGAAAAATCATTCGGCAAAGGACTTGTTCAGGAAATCAACAAACTTCCGTTTGAATCAGGAATTAATATTACAATCCAAAAATATCTGACTCCTAACGGTACAGATATTAACAAAAAAGGAATTGAACCTGATATTGAAGTAAAACTTACAGAAGAAAACGTTAAAAATAAAGACGACGTTCAACTCAAAAAAGCAATTGAGGTTCTGCAAAAAGTAACAGGTTCACGAGAAATTGCTAATAACTAAAACATAAAAAAGCTCCCAATAAAGGGAGCTTTTTTTACCATGGATAATCGTCAGGAATCTCCCAACCGTTACACATTATATAAGCAAGACACGCTGCACGTGCGCTATTTTGAGAACAAGTCAGGTCAGCCTGAAATTCATTTTTATAATAAGAACAATCTTTATTTTTTGAATATCCGTAGGGCAAAAATTTGTTTATGTCACCGCCGCCTTGACCTCCGCCAAGTTCAATAATAAAAACATCCTTTCCCATAAAATTAGGCTTTTTAATACCGTTAACATCATATAGAATTCTTACTCTATAAGAATCACTATGAATCTTTCCTGCTTGAATGTTAATAATTGCAGAATTAGAAAGGACAAATGCAGTTCCATAATCAGGCTGTGGTGTAAAGGATGAAAAATCCGAACCATTATAGCCATGCATTTTTATAGAATGTTGACAAGCCGGTGTAACTGAAGATGTTTTGCAATATTCTATCACTTTCAAATTCGGTTGAAGATATTTTTCAAAAAAGAACATACTCTTCTGAAGATTTGAACCTTCCTCTAAAAATTCCCAATCTTTAATATTTGTACCGTATTGAACCTTAGAAAACTCAAGAGCATTATTTAAAATATTATAAACGACTTTTGCCTGAGTCAAAAATTGTTTTTTCTGATGATTCTGAATAAGCGTCGGCAAAGTCATCGCCGCAACTATTCCGATTATCCCGAGGGTGATTAAGAGCTCCGCTAGAGTAAAACCCGCAGCGACTCTGCGATTGCGGGTCGAGCCCGCAATGACGTTATCTACATTGTCATTCTGAAACGTGGACTGTTCCGTTTTACATGATTTGTTACTGTTCAGAATCTCCGTTTCTTTAAGAGATCCTGAATCAAGTTCAGGATGACATAATTGTTCTTTCTCGTTTGCGTTTTTCAATTTCAAAAAGACATTTGTCTTCAAAAACGCTTTCAAATTTTTCGTGCCACTTGTATTTCTCGTGCAAAGTGATTTTTTCGTTGTCTTTCCAGAGTGGTGCTCAGACTCACCTAATGGCAGTTCCCGTGCCTCATCGCTTTTTAGTGTCAGGGTGCTGCAACTCACTCCTGTCATTTCTTGTGCTTCCTGGCATTCTAGTGTCAGAGAGCTGCGTCTACGACGCCCCCCCCCCCGAAAATGCAGTCATATCAATGGTTTTCATACTTTTCCTCTTTCTCTTTTCATAACTCGCGTTTACGTATTTAATTATAACATTTTTCGAATAACACTGCAATATTAAACGTAACATTTTCTTTACTTTTAATTTCCAAATTACTGCTTAAGACTTATAATAAATAATGTAAAAAATACAATAATTAATTGGGGCATGTAGGAGATATAAATGGAAGGTTACAGTTTTGAGCTTATAACGGGGCCAATGAGTTGTGGGAAGACAGAAGAACTTTTAAGAAGAATCAGACGTTGCATTATTGCAAAAAAGAAAGTTAAAGTAATTTCACCTGATGTGGATACCCGCGCCAAAGGTGATTATATTGAATCCAGAAACGGTCTCTGGCTCGATGCAATTAAGGTTAAACATTCCATTCAGATTCTCAGCCTGGTTAAACCTGAAGATGAAATTGTTGCTATTGATGAACTTCAATTTTTTGACGGTAACATTACAAAAGTTATCGCAAAACTTATGGATGAAGGTAAAAAAATTATCGGAACAGGCTTGGAACTCGATTTTAAAGCGGAACCGTTCGGTCACATGCCTGAATTAATGTGTATTGCAACAAAAGTCGACAAGCTTCATGCCGTTTGTATGAAATGCGGCTGTGACCATGCAACACGTACTCAGCGTTTAATCGACGGTAAACCTGCCGATAAAAATTCACCGCTGATTATGATTGGCGGAGACGAAACCTATGAAGCAAGATGTATAAAATGCTACGAACTTCCTGACAATATGCCGAAAAAACATGGCGTTAAGGTGCTTCCGTTCAGCGTGAAGTAGGCATTATCATTCTATTTCAAAAAACGGGAGTCAACAGTATAACCGTTCCGAAGCATTTTCATTTTAAACTCCTTGACAAAAATCGAGGACTTAAAAAATATCGTGCCAAGTGCCAATAAAATTATCGTTCCAATGTATTGTCGTGCCTCAGGCACAAGAAAAGCCGATATTCGATGAATACCGGCAGGCTTTACTTTTTATAAAGTAAAGAGGTGATGATTATTTATGTATCGTTATAATTTACTTCCAACCGCTTTGTACAAGCCGATGTAATCCACATAGCATTCAATCTGCTGTTGAGCCACGAGCTTGTCAATTGTCAAAAGATTTTCTTTATATTGGATTAAGTCAAGCTTTGAAATTACGCCCTGATTGAATTTGTCTCTATTGTACATAAAATCGGTTTGTTCAAGTTCGGCTTGTTTTTTAGTTTGCTCCATTTTTTCTGTATCCATTTTCACGGAAACAAGAGCGTCGTTAACCTCCTGAATCGCAGTGAGGTTAGTTTTGTAGTAATTTTGCAGAACTTTTTCGTACTGAGCTTTTTTAATTCTTAAATTAGCAGTCAACGATCCGCCCGTAAAAATCGGAAGCATTGCACTGCCGATAAGTCCTGCAAGCATATTCTTTGTAGTCCAAACACTACCGAGGTTTGAGGCATTGAAAAGCGCAAGTCCGAGAATATTAAACGTAGGCAGAAATTCTTTGCGTGCCACACGAACGTCAATACCTGCTTTTTCAACCATTTTTTCAGCTTTCAGATAATCAGGTCTTTGCACGATTACGTCGGACGAAATTTCTGACGGAATATTTCCCGAAAAAGCGATATTGTCGTAAGATGTTCTTGTAAATTCCGCGATGTTTGCAGGGCTTTCGCCGATAAGCACCGCGAATTGGTGAAGAAGAATATCACGTTGTTTTTGAAGTTCTATCAAATCTGTTTGACCCTGAACAAGAGCCTTGTTGGCTTTTACGGTATCAGCGGTTGATGTAATTCCTTCACGATTTCTTGCAAGCATAAGGTCATAAATTTCTTTACGCAAATCAACTATTTCGGTTTGAATACCGATAATCTTGTCGAGTCTTACAATATTCAGATAAGTTGTACCCACTGCCGATGCAACAGCGATATATGCTGCGCGTTCATCAAACTGAGCACCTTCGTAAAGTTTTTTGACAGATTTTGTTTTATCTCTGTTTTTCAGGAAAATATCAACTTCATATTGAGCGAATGCAGGTGTTGCAAAACTCCAATCAGCGTCGCTGCTTCCCGGCATTTTCATATAACCCGGAGCGAACCCTGCGTTAGCTTTCGGCAATTCGTTCGCAAATTGTGAACGAACATTCTGATAATATTCTTCCACGGTTAACGTAGCTGATTTCAAATCATAGTTATGTTTAATAGCTTTATCAATATAAGCACTGAGATTTTCGTCATTAAAATCAGACCAAAAATCCATGTTTACATAAGCATATTTGTAATCATCAGATACTTTTTTATTCTTTTTAACCATAGTTTTGAACTGCTTCGGTTGCGCATTGTTCATCGTATCGGCAGCAAGAACAGGCATCACGTTCATGCCTGTAATTCCGAGTAAAAGAGTTATAGCTATTATCTTTTTCAATGTTTTATTTCCTTCTAATAATATACTTGCATTTTTTACAATACTATGTTAGCATAATATTGTTGTAAATGCAACATATTTTTTTTACAACATATATTAAAATAATAAATGAGATTATAAAAAAATATGACAAATAAAAACGATACAGTACTTGGTCACTATACGGACAGCATACATTATGAATTGGAACAAACTTCAAAACTTATGAAAATGCTTGGTAAACAGCTTTTTGATAAACTTGAAATCGGAATTACAATGGATGAATACGCGGCTCTGGATACAGTTTCTATAAACGCAGGTATATGCCAGAGAGATTTGGCAAAACTCATTATTAAAGACCGTGCAAATACGGGTAGAATTTTGGATTCACTGGAACAAAAAGGATTTATTACAAGATTTATTGATACCAAAAACAACAGACTTGTAAAAAAAATGGGTATCACAGAAAAAGGTTACGAAGAACTTAACTTTATAAATAATAAAATTAAATCTTATTTTGAAAATGTCACAAAAAGACTTTCGGACGAAAATGTGGAAAGAGTTCGTACAACTCTGAAAACATTCCGCTTAGAACTGGAACAACTGGTAGAAACAAATATATAATAATGAGGTAAAAATGGAAGACGAAAAAATAACAGAAGTTAAACAAGAAGAGAAAAAAGAAGCTCCAAAAGGCAGAAAAAGATTAATCGGTGCAATCGTAGGTATTGCAACATTATGCGGTATCGGATATTTTATCCATGACGCGTTGATGTATCAATCAACCGACGACGCTTATGTTGAAACAACGACGGTACAGGTTTCACCAAAAGTCAGCGGACATATCACAAAAGTTTTTGTGGAAGATAACCAGCATATTAATGCAGGTATGGTTGTTGCCGAAATCGACGATACCGATTATAAAGTAGCACTTGACCGCGCTGAAGCAAATTACCAGAAAACCTTATTAAATCAGAAAAATGCAAAAGCAAACTTTAAAGCTATGCAAAGTAATATTGACGTTGCCAAAAAAGATTTGGACAGATACACAAAACTTTTTGAATCAGGCGCCGTTTCCAAACAAACTCTTGACGCTGCACAGGCAAAATACGATTCCGCTCAGGCTAATTTAACACAGGCAGAGCAGGCATTATTATCAACCTCTGATAACAAAGTAGCCGACGCTGACTTGAAAGCCGTTAAAGCCGACCGTGACCGCGCAGCACTTAACCTCAGTTATACCAAAATTATTGCACCGCAAACAGGTACGGTTACAAGCAGAAGAGTAGAACCGGGTATGTATGTTCAAACAGGTTCGCCGCTTTTTGTAACAGTTCCGGACAAAGTTTGGGTTGTGGCTAACTTCAAAGAAAACCAACTCAGAAATATGAAAAAAGGTCAGCCGGTTGATATAAAAATCGACACTTATCCTAATAAAGTATTTAAAGGCGAAGTTGAAAGTATTCAAAGAAGTTCGGGCGCAAAATCAAGCCTCTTCCCGCCTGAAAACGCTGTAGGTTCTTTCGTAAAAATCGTTCAAAGAATCCCTGTAAAAATCGTGTTCACTGAAGAAATTAACCCTGAAGAATTCACTGTGGTTCCGGGTATGTCAGTAGTTCCGAAAGTTAAAGTTAAATAAGTTACAAAATTTTTTAATCGCAACAGGTGAGTAAATTTATTACTCACCTGCTTATTAAGGAATAAGGATAAGGAAATGTCAGAACAAACATCAATGCAGGAATGGAAACCCTCTACAAATCCATGGCTGATAATTATGCCCGTAATGATTGCAACGTTTATGTATGCGTTGGACGAAACCGTTGCTAACGTAGCATTGCCGCATATTGCAGGAACGTATTCTGTCAGCAGTCAGGAATCAATCTGGGTTTTGACAAGTTATCTTATGGCGAGCAGTATCGTAATCCCTATGATAGATTTTTTCTGTAAATGTTTGGGAAGAAAAAATTTCTTTATGCTCGGCGTTTTTATATTTACAGTAGCGTCATTTCTTTGCGGAATTTCAAATTCCATAGGAATGATAGTAATCGCACGCGCATTGCAAGGTTTTGGCGGCGGATGTCTTATGCCTATGGCGCAAGCCGTTACCATGGAAAGTTTTAAGGGCGAAGACAGAAACAAAGCCATGGCAGTATTCGGAATTGTCGTTGTTGTGGCACCTATTCTCGGTCCGATTGTGGGCGGCTGGATTACCGAAAACTGGTCGTGGCCGTATATTTTCTTTATTAACATCCCTGTCGGCTGTGCATGTATAGCGCTTGCAAAAAAATATCTTGAAGATCCTCCTTACGCCAGACGTCAAAAGGATGTAAAACTTAACAAATGGGGATTTTTATGGCTGTGTGTATGGCTTGTACCTTTGCAGATTGTTTTTGACAAAGGTAACGATGCGGACTGGTTTAATGCGCCATATATATGTTGGCTTACGGCTATAGCAATAACAGGCTGTGCTTTATTCTTCTATTTTCAGGCTAAGAAAAGTAACCCTATTATTAAACTCGAAGTTCTTAAAGACCGAAACTTCTTTTTCGGAACCTTAATGCTTATTATGGTTAATGCGGTGTTACTGGCATCACTTGCGATTTTACCGCAAATGCTGCAATATATGATGGGTTATGATTCATTTTTGAGCGGACTTGCGATTATGCCGAGAGGATTGGGGTGCCTTACTGCTACCATAATCTTCGGCGGGCTCGGAAGCCGTTTGAGTTACAAAACTTACGGCATAATTGGCTTGTGCTGTCTTGCTACGGGAGGCTGGATGCTCGGGCTGTTGAACCTTGAGATTAACCCGATGAATATCGCAATTCCAAACTATATTTTCGGGTTGGGACTGGTATTTTCATTTATGCCGCTGACAACACTGTCCTGTATTACGCTCAGAAATGACCAGATGACAAACGCTTCAGGATTTCAGAACCTTTTGAAAACAATCGGCGGCGCAATCGGAACTTCGCTTGTTGCGACTATGATTTCAAGATTTTCGCAAATCCATCAGAACGGACTTGTTAAAAACTTGAGTGAAACAAATACACTGTTTTTGGATAGACTGAATACTTACGCAGGTTCTTTTATTCATCAGGCAGGCGATATGTTTAACGCGCAATTTATGGCGGATAAAATGCTTTATAACCAACTTATACAGCAATCAACCCTGTGTGCATATATGACGACTTTCAAAATTTTTGCGATTGCGTGTTTTCTTTTAATTCCGTTTATGTTTCTATTGAAGAGTGAAAAGAAAGCTTAAAGGTACTTATGACAGTTGAAACCATCGTACAGGATTCTAAACCGAAAGTAAACCCGTGGATAATGATTATCCCCGTAATGCTTGCGGTATTTATATACGTGCTTGACGGAACCATCGGAAACGTTGCGCTTCCGCACATGGCAGGAAGTTTCTCGGCAACACGCGACGAATCCATGTGGATTCTCACAAGTTATCTTATTGCCGCAGGTATCGTAATCCCTGCCGTTGATTTTTTCAGTAAAGTTTTTGGACGAAAAAACTTTTTTATCATAAGTATAATGATGTTTACCATTGCCTCAATGCTTTGCGGTATGGCAAAAAATATTGAATTTATGATTTTTGCCAGAATTCTTCAAGGCTTTGGCGGAGGCGGAATTCTTCCAATTTCGCAGGCTATCATGATTGAAGCATTCCCGAAAGAAAAGCGCGGACTTGCGATGTCTGTTTTCGGTATGGGTGTAATTTTGGCTCCTATCATCGGTCCCGTATTAGGCGGTTGGATTACGGACAACTGGACATGGCCGTGGATTTTTTATATTAACATTCCGTTCGGATGTGCAGCGGCGCTTTTGTGCCACAAACTCCTGTATGACCCGCCTTATGCAAAACGCCAAAAAGATGTAAAAATTGACGTAAAAGGTTTTCTTTATCTTACTGTCTGGCTTGTAACACTTCAGACCGTTCTTGACAAAGGAAATAATGCGGATTGGTTTAACGCTCCATGGATTTGTTGGACTTTTGGAATCTCTATGGTAGCGTGTATTTTATTCTTTCACTCGCAAATTACAAATAAAGAATCTCTTATAGATTTAAGCGTGTTCAAAGACCGTAACTTCTCGGCAGGTACGATAATTCAGGTGGTAATTCAGGCTGTATTGTATGCCTCGCTTGCGATTCTTCCTCAATTTCTTCAAAGTATGATGGGCTACACGGCATTTTTGAGCGGTGCAACAATGATGCCGCGAGGATTGGGCAGTATGACGGCAATGGTTCTGACCGCAACTTTATCCAACAGAATAGACAACCGGCTTCTCGTTGCGATAGGATTATCACTAATCGGCGGTGCAGGACTTGTTTTCGGCTCCTTAAATTTACAAATATCAAATATGAATATCGCAATCCCGAACTTCTTTATGGGAATGGGAATGGGATTATCTATGGTACCGATTATGAACCTTTCTGTTGACACACTTAGAAACGACCAGATGACTAACGCAACAGGTATCCAAAACCTTTTGAAAAACATCGGAAGCGCAATCGGAACCTCGCTTGTTGCAACAATGCTGACGAGATTTGCCCAAATCCACCAGTACATGATGGTTGGGAAATTAAACGACCTGAACCCTGTGTTTGAAGCGAAACTTCAATCCACAGCAGGCGCACTTTCGGCTTACGCACATCAAAGCGTTGCGCAGTATATGGCGCAGTATTCTCTCTACGGAGATTTGATAAAACAATCAACTTTATGGGCATTTATAGATTCATTCAGAATTTTCGGAATCCTTTGTTTTCTGGTAATTCCGCTACTTGCGCTTATGAAAAAAATCAAAAAAGCATAAATTTTTCGGAAATAATATTAATTTTATGATATAATAAATTTAGGGTTGTACCACACCTTCGCCGACACACACGATTATACAGAGAAATCGGTCGGAAAGGAGGTGAGGAAATGACAAAAAACAAAATAAAAACTGCCATAATGGTAGTTATAGCAGTTTTAAAAGTTATTTTGTATTTGTTATAGGGTACAAAGTCAAGCTCTAAGGAAGTCGCATTTTCTTAGGGCTTGCCCCTATGTATACATTATTTACGATTTATTAGAATTTGTCAACTGATAAATTTTTAAAATCCTAATTTCTCCGAAAGTTCATTGTAATCGTTAATTACATCAGATATTCTTTCTACTAAAAGATAAAGTGTATTTTCTAAATCCTCTTGCTCGGCACTGTCAAAATTATTTTCAACAGCTACAAGAATAATTTTAGCGAAACTTCTTGTTTCTTCTAACTTTAGTGCTAAATCACTAATATTATCATTAAGCCCCGTAATACTGTTATTTTTATCCATTACCCACCTTTCCGTGCTATTTGCCTGTTATATAAAATATAGTTTACCACTAAAATATCACCATGGCAAATAGCACGATAAAACTTGTTCAAAATAATATCAGAAAGTATAGAATTCAGAAGAACATGACCCAAGATATACTTAGTGAAAAAGCAGGAATTTCTTGTGACTATTTGTCGGAAATTGAACGCGGTAAAAGAATACCGAGTTTAAAAAGATTATGTATGATAGCTGAGGCTTTAGAAATAGAAACTTATCTTTTATTTAAATAGATTTTCACTCAAACTCAATTACAACTATTTCGGGAAAACAGTTGAAACGCAAAGGCAGAATGCTTGTGCCAAGCCCGCGCGATACATTCATCCGTTCATCTTCAAAAAATCCGTATGCGTATTTTGTGCCGTATTTGGAAGGCACGGTCAATGCACCTTTTAAAGGCAAAACAATTTGACCGCCATGGGTGTGTCCGGCAAGTGTTAAGGTCACATCAGACGTAATATTTTCAACAATATCAGGCGTGTGCGATAACAAAATAACAGGTTTTTTAGCACCCGAAAGAGCCTTTTCTAAATCAGGCATTCCCGTCTGCAAATCTTCGACTCCCGCAACAGAAAACCTTTCGTAATCCTTGTTTGCGTTTTCAAGAACCGTAATCCCTACTGCCTCAAATGCTTCAATAATTTCTTTTTTACCCTGCCATCCGTCGTGGTTTCCCATAACTGCAACGGTGCCAAGCTTCGATTGCAATTTAGCCAGTTCACCCGCAATATCTGAGGGCGAAAGCGTTTTGCCTTTCTCATGCCCGTTCACGTAATCCCCGCCAAGCAAAACTATATCAGCGTTTTGAGCGTTAATCTTTTTCACAATCCTTTTAAGCCGCAAACGCTCGTAAGGTTTTATATGAAAATCCGATGCAAAAACAAGTTTTAACCCTTTCAACGCTTCATCTTTCAGAATAATCCTATGAGCAGTCAAAATATTCGGCTCAATAAACACCGAATAAATAGCCAAAAATAACAGTAGAATAAAAATATATTTCATGGTTTGATTGTACTATAGAAATGAAAGAAACGGTAAAATGAATAAAAATATCGCACTAACGGGAATGATGGGGAGCGGCAAAACAACCGTAGCAATGGAGCTTGGTAAGCTTTTGCCCGAATATAACCTTGTGGACATAGATACAGAAATCGAACAGTCCACAAACAAAAAAATCTCCGAATTATTCCTTAAATTCGGCGAACAACATTTCAGAATCCTCGAAACCGATAAAATTCAAAAATACATTTTAGGAGAAAATCAAATAATTTCACTTGGGGGCGGGGCGTTCGAAAATGATTTTAACAGAGAAATTCTTCTCGAAAACTGCACCGTTATTTATCTGAAAACATCGCCGACAGAGATTTACAACCGCATAAAAAATGAAACACACCGTCCGCTTCTTACGAAAAACTTTTCCGTTGAAAGGATTGCGGATATCATAGCGAAACGTTCGCCGAATTACGAAAAAGCCCACATAATCATTGACACTGACGGCAAAACACCTTATAATATCGCTAAAGAAATTTTAGGAGTCTTAAATGGTTAAACTTTCCGTGAATATTAATGCAAAGGAAAAATCTTATCCGATAATTATTTGCAACAACGATATCTCAAATTTGAAAGAGGATATTTCCGTTCGATTGGAAGGGAAAAAATTCCTTGTCGTAATCTCTGAAAAAGTAGAAAAAATTTACGGAAAATCGCTCGGATTTGAAAAATGTGAAAAATTTATACTCAAAGACGGTGAAAAAGAAAAGAATTTCAAAAATTACAAGAAAATACTTGAACGCGCCCTGAAAATGCAACTTACACGAAAAGATACTATAATCGCAATCGGAGGCGGAGTTGTAGGTGATTTGGCGGGTTTTGCGGCGTCGACCTACATGCGCGGAATTAATTTTATACAGGTTCCGACAACACTTCTTGCCTGTGTTGACAGTTCTGTCGGCGGTAAAACAGGAATTGACACTGATTTTGGTAAAAATCTCGTAGGCGCTTTCTATCAACCGAACGCCGTTTTTATAAACACAAACTTCCTCAAAACCCTTGATGAAAGACAGTTTAAGACAGGTCTTGGCGAAGTTGTCAAATACGCATTCATTGAAAAAAGCTGTCGCGCTGATGAAGAATTGAATCTTACAAACTTCCTCACCGAAAATACGGAAAAAATTCTCACGCGCGACTTGAGAACACTTGAAAACTTAATCGAAATTTGTATTAAATTAAAGGTTTCCGTAGTTGAAAAGGACGAAAAAGAAGGCGGACTGCGAAAAATTCTCAACTTTGGTCACACATACGGTCACGCTGTAGAAAAGATTACGAACTACAAAAAATTCACACACGGTGAAGCAATAGTGAAAGGTATGGAGTTTGCATTCAATCTTGCAATGAAAAAGAATCTTATTGATAAGAATTACAAATTTTTCGCTGATGATGTGATTAAAAAGTTTGGCTTTAAAGAGATTCCCGACTATCCGATGGAAAAAATGGCAAAGTTAATGAAAATGGATAAAAAAGCCGAATTTGAAAGTATAACGTTTATATTACCGACAAATTACTCCGAAGTCGGCGAATTTAAGTTTACGGAAAAAGAACTCTGTTAACTTACTTTAATTCCTCAATACTGTCACCGCCGTATTTGAGAAGAATTTCGTTTGCAAGCACGCAGGCTATACGTGATTCCACCACGACAGCGCAAGCCTCAACCGCACAGGTATCGGAACGTTCAAAATGCGCCTCAGTCGGTTCTTTTGTAATACAATCAACACTTTTTAACGGTTTTCTCAACGTAGGAATCGGTTTCATCACGGCTGTTACAACAATATTTTCACCGTTGGACATTCCGCCTTCTATACCGCCTGCGTTATTGGTTTTACGTGTAATCTTCCCGTCTTCGCAGAAAATTTCATCATGAAATTCACTTCCGAGCATTTTGTATGCATGATGGTTTCCGATAGAAACAGATTTTACGGCAGGAACACTCATTACAGCCTGCGCGATTCTGCCGTCGAGGGTTCTGTCCCAGTGAACATACGAGCCGAGACCTACAGGAAGATTTTCAAATGTAACTTCAATTTTGCCTCCGAGAGTATCTCCTGCGGCTTTGGCTCTGTCGATTTCCGCATGAAATTCTTCTTCGGTTTTACCGTTACCGATTTGCAAAACTTTCGATGAGGCGGTTATTCCAAATTGTTTCAACAATAATTTTGCAACAGCTCCCACAGCCACTTCAATAGCTGTTTTACGGGCACTGGAGCGCTCGAGAATGTTTCGTAAATCTCTTTGATTGTATTTAACGCTTCCTGCATAATCTGCGTGTCCCGGTCTGTAAGTTGTGAAAGCTTTGTCTGACGTAATATCTTTCGGATTGGCGCTCATAATATTTTGCCAGTTTTCAAAGTCACGATTTTTAATAACAAGGGTTACGGGCGAACCGATAGTTTTGCCAAAACGCACACCTGACATAATTTCCACGGTATCGGATTCGATTTGCATTCTTCCGCCTCTGCCGTAACCGCCCTGTCTACGTTTGAGTTCTTCGTTAATAAAATCAACGTCGATATCAAGGTTTGCCGGCAAACCTTCTATTATTGCGGTTAAACATTTTCCGTGGCTTTCGCCTGCTGTTAAAAATCTGAATTTTTCCATTTTCCCTCTTTTTCTTTTATGGGAATTGTAGCATAAAATGTAAAAAAAGATAAAGAATTTTGTTTTTTAAGCCCGTAACGCGGACTAATAAATATACTATTTTTTCGCATATTTAAGGAAGGTTTGTACTTTTGTCTGCATCATTTCTTCAACAATAAGCCATTTTCCGGAAGGTTGTTTTTGAACAATCATATAGGTTTTGAGTTTATATTTTTCGCCTGCGGGCTGTCTTAAGGAACTTATTTTATAACCGTTTGCGACTTTTGCGGCTTTTATATCGGTATAACTATTTTTATAGTTACGTAATTTAGCGCCTTTCTGGCTGAGTTTCATCTGGCTTATATAAGTATTGGTGTCTGTCTCCACGTCCACAAGTTGGCCGTCCGGTTTGACGACCTGTCTGATAATCTTTGCTTCAGGCGAATACATTTGTATAATGTCGGGGCTGTAGTTATTTGCCGCTTGTACGTAGCTTTTAAAGAACTTTACGGCTTCCTGAGACTCGTCTGCAAAAACCTTTGTACCGAACAGAAAAACTATTCCCGCAATAAATAATAATAAAATTCTTCTCATTTATTCCTCCTTATTGTTTTAAGGAAGAATAAACGAAGAAGTTATTTTTTACATTAGACAAAACTCTAACAAAAGGACTAAAATTTGTACGGGTAATCGTCAGGGATACCCCAATTGTTATATTGTATCAATGCTGCACAATAATGATGGATGGATGACATACAATCATCTTTTAATGCTTGTTCACTTCCGTTCCAATTATATTTGTAAGGTTCAAACGTACGTCCGATATACTTACAATAAGAATCGTTACAAGTAGGCATATAGATAAAATAAAACGCGCAGATACCATCATAATTATTTTTCTTACGGCATTGTTCTCTGTCTATTGTATAAAATTTCCAATCATTAAAGTTTGCAGGACTCCAATGATAATTTTCTAAAGAAGAACCATCAGGAAAATAAATTATCGGATTATTACTATTATTCAACTCAACTTTTAAAGTTTTAATATAAGGTACAAAATATTTGTATACAAATTTTTCCTTCGGATTTCTGCCTTTAACAGAATTGCCGTTCTTGTCGATATCGACATCGGATAGATTATACCAATAAGTTCTGTCACCATAATCAACTTCCGCCATTTGGATTGCTTGATTTATAGTTGAATAAAACTTTTTAAGTCTTGTTTCAACAACCTGCTTTCTATGACTTTGAATAAGCGTTGGCAGCGTCATCGCAGCGACTATACCTATAATACCTAAAGTAATTAAAACTTCTGCTAGAGTAAAACCCTCACCCGCAGCGACTCTGCGATTGCGGGTCAAGCCCGCAATGACGTTGCGCGTTTGGTGGGATAATCCCAAAAAGACATTTCTCTTTAAAAACGATACTAAATTTTTTGTGCCACTTGTATTTTTAGTGCTAAGTGCTAAATTCTTTTTTGTTACAGGGTTTTGCTCAGACTCACAGCCTGGCAGTTCCCGTGCTTCATCGCTTTTTAGTGTCAGAGTGCTGCAACTCAGTTGCCCCCCCCCCCGAAAACGCAGTCATATCAATGATTTTCATACTTTTATCCTTTCTTTTTATTCATTACCCGTGCCTCCCTGTATTTTAGTGTCAGGGGGATGTGCCTTAGGCACTATTATAACTCATTTTCAAAACTTTTTCAACTTAGCATAAGCAGCATCCATGGCTTTTTTGCCCTGTTTGCCGAAATCAATAGTATACATCATGCTTTCGCCGACGTGAATTACGTCTGTGATATGCCCGATTCCGAGTTTATCATGGAAAACTCTTTCGCCGACATTGAACACGTATTCTATTGCAGAATCTCCGCCGATTGCCTGTTCGCGTTCCTGCGCTTCAATTGCCTGTTGTTTTTCCTTCATACGCTTTTCTTCAAGCATACGCTTAATCGCATTGTCTTTGAAAAATTCTTTTACTTTTTCGTCGTCGCGTGCTTTATTTTCTTTGGATTTAACAAGAATTGTGCGCTGCGGCGTGCGTTTCGGCTGTTCATAGCCGTAAGAAGATTTTTTCGGTGACGAATTTGTAGAAAGTCCTTTTGTAGGAGCAACAAAACCTTTGCCAAATCCCGAGGACGGTTTAATATATCCGTAACTGTCGCTTTGTGCGGCAGAGTATGAGTAATCGGATTTTCCTGTTTTTGCTTTTGAAACAGCGTTACGGAAAGTCGAACCGTCAGAAATACTTCCTTCAAACGAAGTCATATTCATTAATTGGCGCGGAATTTCTTCGATAAATCTCGACGGATTGTAAAATTTGAATTCACCCCACATCTGACGACGTTTTGCTGAGGTGAGGTAGAGTTTTTCTTCCGCACGCGTAACCCCTACATACATAAGCCTGCGTTCTTCTTCAAGTTCCGAAGGCACTGCAAAAGTTCTCTGGTGAGGGAAAACTCCGTCATCCATCCCTGCCATAAATACTACAGGGAATTCCAAACCTTTTGCGGCGTGAAGAGTCATAAGAGTAACGTTATTGGCAATTGTGTCCATGTTGTCGATATCTGACACAAGAGCCACCTGCGCAAGGAATTCACCGAGAATATTGTCTTGTTCTTCGGGAACGAATTCTTCCGCAACGTTAACAAGTTCCTGCAAGTTTTCGATATCCGCTTCGGCTTCGGGCGTGTTTTGTGATTGCAATTCGGCAAGATAGCCCGATTTTTCGATTACGAGAGTGACGAATTCACGCAGGGTGTAATTGTCTTTTGCGTCACGAAATTTAGTAATAAGGTTTACGAAATCAAGGATTTTCGAACGCGTACGCGGAGGAATTTCCGTATCTTCGTTAATTCTCTGAGAAGCCGCGAAAAGCGAAATATCTTCTCTGTCAGCGAATTCCTGAATACGTTTAACCGTAGTATCGCCGATTGAGCGTTTAGGAACGTTTACGATACGGCGAAAACTTTGCGAATCGTCGGTGTTATAGATTAATTTAAGATACGCGATAATATCTTTAATTTCTTTACGGTCGTAAAATTTCAAGCCTCCGTAAATTCTGTACGGAATTCCTGCCGCCATACAGGCTTCTTCTATAGAACGGGATTGTGAGTTTGTACGGTAGAGAATTGCGTATTGATTGTAATTTCCGCCGCTGTCCTGTTTGATTTTGCTAACGATAAAGTTTGCCTCGTCGGATTCATCCTGAGCCTCAAAGTAGTCAATGAGTTCGCCTTCGCCTTTGTTCGAATAAAGAACCTTGTCCACACGTTCGGTATTGTTTTCGATAATCGCGTTTGCAACGTTCAGAATATTGGCGGTCGAGCGGTAATTCTGTTCGAGTTTGATTAATTTTGTATTTTTAAAATCTTTTTGGAAGTTCATGATAATGGTGTAATCCGCACCGCGCCAGCTGTAAATGGATTGGTCGACATCACCCACTACGCAAAGTGAGCGTTCTTCGGGAACTTCCGCGAGTTTGTTGGTGTAGAGCATATTTACGAGATTGTACTGCGCAAGGTTGGTATCCTGATACTCGTCGACCATAATATGTTTAAAGCGTTCAAAATATTCGGTTCTGACTTCCGTGTTATGATCAAGAAGTTTAACCGTAAGCATAAGCATATCGTCAAAGTCAATTGCGTTATTGTTATTGAGAGCGTTTTCGTACTCTTCGTAAATAGCCGCAATTTTTTGAGATTTGAAATCTCTTGCAAAGGTAGCAAACGTATACGCATCCTGCATTTTGTTTTTTGCGTTGGAAATTACGGATTTGACGAGTTTCGGCTGATAAATTTTATCGTCGAGATTCAACTTTTTAATAGCCTGTTTAATCACGGCATTGGAATCTGTTTCGTCATAAATCGTGAAATTCTTATCGAGCTTTTTGCCTGACGGAAAACTGTATCTGTCAATGTTTTCGCGCAGCATTCTGCCGCAAATTCCGTGGAAAGTACCTACCCACATGTATTTAACGATATTTTCGCCAATCATACTGCCAAGACGCGCCTTCATCTCCTTCGCCGCCTTGTTGGTAAATGTTACGGCAAGTATATTCTGAGGTTTAACCCCTTTTTTAATCATATATGCGATTCTTGTTGTAAGAACCTTTGTCTTTCCACTGCCCGCTCCGGCAAGTATAAGTAACGGCCCCTGCGTGGTCTGAACAGCCTCTTTCTGCTCTCTGTTAAGATTTTCCAATAGATTTTCCATATACCCTATTCCCAAAATTAAAGTTTTGTGTTATAATCAGCATAATCGAAAAAAATATTTATTGCAAATCAGATAATTATCAGAAAGTAGGAAAAATGGCAGATTTTGAAAACGGCAACAAAGAAGAACAACAATCAATTATGGTTCCTGTAGATGATTTAGACAAAGTAAGCGATGATTCTCCGCACACTGTTGACGAACTTGCACAGGAATTAGCCACTATCAGACAATCAGCCAAAAAAATTGCGATTATCGGAAGCCGTAACCTCCCGATTACGCACCAACAAATGATTGAAACCCTTTCTACAGCGCTTGTTATGCAGGGAAATACCATCATCACATCAGGCGGCTCTTCAGGTACTAACGCAGCGGCTATCCGCGGTGCTATGAAAGCTAATCCCGATAAATTAAAGGTTATTCTTCCGCAAACTATCGGACAGCAGCCTTCTGACGTTCAAAACCAGCTTATCGGCGTTCCGAATATCGTTGAACACTCAGACCGAGCTATGATGACTCTCGCTGACGCTTCAAGAGTTTGTAACAGAGAAATCATCGACGATTGCAACCAGTTGATTTGTTTCCTCTCTCATACAAGTAAAACTCTTCACAACGCTGTTCAATACGCTGAAGAAGGTCATAAGGTTATTACGGTATTCTATCTTGACTAGTAAAATGAGATTCTGAATATTAACGATTCATGCAAAACGGAACATTAAATGTTTCAGAATGACAAGAGCCTATGTCATCCTGAACTTGTTTCAGGATCTCAAATAATAAGATTAAAAAAAATGAATGATTTAATAAAAAAATTAAGCGGCAAAAATAAAAACGATTATGAACAAATCGCAGCCGAAATGATTAATAATGCAAATGTCGAACTTTTCAAAGAACTCGTTGCACAAGACGATTTTTTGTTCGATTTTGTTAAACAAAATGTCGCAGAACGACTTGCAAATGCCTGCAATGAATCAAATTATAAAAATCTTTTAAAATTTCTAGTCTGTTATTCTCCTTACTATGACGATTTTATTATCACTACGCTTGTAAAATACGCAGACGAAGATTTGACGGATGAAATTCTGGAAATATTTGAAAACGGTACCATTGACGAAAAAACTTATTGCGCAAAATATTTCTTTTATATTCAAGATCCGCTTGCTCTGGACCTTTTGAGAGAAAATTCACACTCTGACGATGATTCTCTCAGTGCTAACTGCGCCGCAACTCTCGGCGTATTTAACGATTCCGTTTCTTACAACAATGCACTCGAGAAAATCAATTCAAACGACGAATTCGAACAGCTTTCGGCAGTAAAATTTCTTGTTCTTTTCGGCAATAAAGAGGCGATTCCTGCGCTTATCACCGCGATGAAAAAATCCACTATGGCTGAAAATATCGCAGGCGAAATTCCTTATCTGTCAAACCTCTTTGAACTTCTCGAAAATTCTAAAGAAGACGCACTCCTCGTAATTAATTATATAATAAACGGATTGGGCGAAATTCTGGGTCTTTCTACTGTTTTCGACTATGAACTTTACGACGTTTTTGAACGCCTCATACGCCACGCCGATGACAGCCAAACCGCCGTGGTTCTGCTTAATGCCGCTGATAAATTCGAAACTCTCACGGAAAATGACGAATATCTTTTTGATGAAGATAAAAATACCAAAAACGAAATTCATGATATTAAAAAGCTACTCGGCTCAATTAACAAAAAACACCTGAAACCGCTCGTGCACAAAGAGTTAAACGAAAACAGCGAATTTGTCTACACAGCGCTTGATTTTGCAGATGATGTCTTTGCAATTCGCGAACTTCTCAAATGCAACAATCAAACAATTATCCTCAAAACAGCGGAAGTCTTAAAAAAACTCGGAAACCTTGATGAACCTACCAAAACCGTCGCACTGTTGAAGGTTACTGACGACAACATAAAATCAATCATTCGCGCGCTGTAGTTGAAAAATTTTCGAAAACAGTTTATAATCAGAATAACAGGAGGATAGTTCATGAATAATTCAATTATAGCTTTAAAATCCGTTGGGGGGGGGGGGCTCGACTGAGTCGAATCACTACTCTGGAGCGGTTTTTGACAAACCA
>CAOJDT010000003.1 GCA_948433295.1 uncultured bacterium | reverse complement strand
ATACCCATGACGGTTGTCCTTTCCAAATTTATTTCCTTGTAATATGTAACGGCACTATCTGCAATAATCTTTAATCTTTTGACTCTACTTCGTTACATTTCTTAATGTTATAATTCGAAACCCTCTCTATTTACTAAAAAAGACCGACTCTTTCGAATC
This sequence comes from uncultured bacterium, assembly GCA_948433295.1. GTDB lineage: Bacteria > Cyanobacteriota > Vampirovibrionia > Gastranaerophilales > Gastranaerophilaceae > Scatousia. The sequence goes on along the minus strand of CAOJDT010000003.1, from coordinate 53,765 downwards.
GGTCTTTTTTAGTTATTTGTTTTCTTTCAATTATTTTATATTAGAGAAAGTCCAAGCATCAAAGGTAGGAGTTTCAGAAATTTTCATTTCTTTTTTATCTGTACCAGTTGAAGAATCATCGTGAGCGATTGGTTTGTACAATCTGTTATAGTATTCTACAACCATTCTGTCTGAGTTGAAGTAAGCTTCAGAAGTTCTGATAGCTTGTCTCATCAGACGTGCCCATTCTTCTTTATTTTCGTAGTATGTAGGGATGATTCTGTTTTCGAGAATATCCATTACACATTCATGGTCTTTCCAGTGACGTTCTTCCCAAGGCATTTCGTCATCAAGTCCATCGTATTCAACAGTGTAACCGTTGATGCCGTCGAATGTACCTTCAACTGTCCATCCGTCATAGATAGAAAGGTGTAATGCACCGTTCATGTTAGCAGACATACCTGAAGTACCAGATGCTTCGAAAGGTCTTAACGGAGTGTTCAACCAGATGTCAGAACCTCTTTTAAGTTTTCCGGAAAGTTCAAGTTCATAACCAGGTAATACAACAACATTTTTCAAGCTGTGTGAGCGGTTAAGAAGTTTGTTGAACATTTCTTTACCCATAACATCATCCGGATGGAATTTACCTGCGAAAATTATTTGGATTTTATTTTCGTCAAGCAACTTGTTAATTCTGTCTTTATCCATCAAGATTAACCATGCGCGTTTGTAATCAGCAAATCTTCTTGCCCAGGTAATAGTCAATACATCAGGGTCGAATCTTTTGCCTGCAACGTTAGCGATGTATTCAAATAATTCGGCTTTCATTTCACGTTTTACGGACAATAGTTGTTCGTTAGTGTGAGCGTTGCTCATACGTTCATCTTGCCAGTAATGAAGGTTAACTGCGTTAGTAATTGCTCTGATAGGGCATCTTCCGTCAACCCATTCCCACATTTTGTTAGAAACAAGACCGTGCAACTGAGATACAGCGTTAGCAAGTCTTGACATTCTCAAAGCTGCAACTGTTAATGAGAAGTTTTCACCGCCGAGGTTAACAGCAGTTTCTCTTGAAGCGCCTGCAAAAAAGCCGCCTTCCAAAAGTGTATCAACCCAGTGAACTTCGTTACCTGCGGCAACAGGAGTGTGAGTTGTAAATACCGTACGTTTTTTAACTTCATTCAAATCGCCATTGTATTGTCTCAATAATTCAAATGCTGCAGGAAGAGCGTGACCTTCGTTCATGTGAACAACGTCGAAATTGTAACCTGCTGCTTGCAGAATTCTTACACCTGCAATACCAAGAACTGTTTCTTGAGCGATTCTGATTTTTTCATTTCCGTCATAAAGCTTGTGAGAAATGCTCTTAGCCCAATCACTGTTACCTTCGATATCTGTTGTTAAGAGGTAAACAGGGCAAGCACCGAATAATTCCGGTTCTACATAAAAAGCTTTAACTTTAACTTTTTCACCGAAAATATCAACTTCAGTTTGAAGACCAGTATCTTTCAAGAAGTCATAATATTTTCTGATGTAAGCAACTTCAACCTGACCATCGTGTGCAATTCTTTGATCATAATAACCGTAAGACCACAACATTGTTACACCGACCATAGGCATTTGCAAATAACCGGCAGAAAGCATGTGAGATCCTGCCAAAAAACCGAGACCGCCGGAATAAGTCTTTAAAGACTGATCTAAAGCGATTTCCATTGAAAAGTATGCTACATTTGGCAATGACATATTTTACCCTTTCTTCTTATCTACATACAATACTTTTACTTTTCCCGAATGGGGTCAACTAACAGCATACCACAAAAAATCACTAGTCAATTATAATTATGTAAATATTTTTATCTAATCCTAAAGAATTAGTCGTATGGTGCTATTTAGGATTAATAAAACTTAACAATTACTCATCAGTCAAGTCAAACTTGTCTGGAAGCTGTTTGTATAACATATTTATAAACTCTTTAAAATGGATTTTATGTCTATTTTAAAGACGGAAGTATTCTTTGTGTATCAAATTATCTTTATGATATGGTTTTTTTTATAAATCAGAAGGCAATTACTAATGAAGAAAATGGCAGAAATAAGTTTTCTTTCAGGTTTAATCCTGTTTTAAAAACAGGACAAAATATAGAAAAAGTTCGTTATACTCTTAAACCTACAGTTGAGCCTTATGCTTGGAATTGGAACGGAACTCGTGAAGGATTGTTGCATGGTGCAAATGGTTATGGTTGCGCAGATAATAGTCATAATTTATATTGCGCAAAACTTATACAGTATGACGGATGGGAGATTAAAGATGACTACCCTATAAAGTTTTAATTACGGACTTAATATTGAATTTTGTATTTTTCGTAAAACTCATTTGTCGGTATTTTAATAATTTCACCGGTCAATGTATTTTCTATAGATATTTCTTCTTTACCAATCGTTCCTGGAAATGCTACTGAATATACCTCATCTATAAAAAATTGAAAGTTTCCCATTCTTGATGAGGTAAAATTATTTATAGGAATATTAGAAGTTGATGCAAAATTTCCCATAACTTCTTCGTTTATCGCATAACTCCTTCCTCTTTCGGCATTCCTCTTGTCGTTAAATTTTACTAATTCTGCACATATATCAAGTACTGACATCTTTTGATTTGTTTCCGGATTAATATAATCTGTTTTGTAATCAATTATGTTGCCGGACTTGTCTTTAATTGCATCACTTCCTGAAAACTTATCTTTTAATTTACTCCATAAACTGCCAAGTATATTTGTATTATAAACTTCATTTAGACCCTCACATAACTCTGCCAAATCAATTTTACCATATTCCGAATGTTCTACTGTAATACCTTGCAAATCTTCTTTATCAACTATTCCGTTGTTATTTTTATCAAAAACACTAACTGGTGTATTTGAATTTGTTTTAGTAGTTGTTGTAGGCGTGTTTACGTAATTTGTAGATTGCACATTATTATCAATTCTTGTCATTATACTCTCCTTTATATATATAAAGGATATATGTATTAATTTATTGCGTTATAATAAATTAATATTAATTTTTTGTTACAATCCTACAAATTTTATATTTTATTTACTTTATCCAAAATTTTGCTCAGCGCAATTTTAACGTGCGCGTAATTCAATCCGCCTTGCATATAAGCCACATAAGGAGCTCTCATCGGACCGTCTGCCGAAAGTTCTATTGTTGAGCCTTCGATGAATGTTCCACCTGCCATAATTACCTGATCCTCATAACCCGGAATATATTCAGGAATAGGGGTTACATAACCGTTTACAGGTGATAAAGATTGGATTGTGCGGCAGAATTGTTCAAGAGGTTCAGGAGATTTGAATGTAATATTTTGGATAATATCCGTGCGTTTTTCATTGTATTTCGGGTATGAGTCATAGCCGATTTCATCGAAAATTTTTGCGGCAAGAACTGCCCCTTTAACGGCTTCCGAAACTACAGACGGAGCCATAAACAATCCCTGGAATATTAAGCGGTGTTGATTAAACATTGCGCCGCCTTCACACCCTATTCCGGGAGCGGTTAATCTGTTTGCGGATTTGTCCACATATTTCGCTTTACCTGCAATATATCCGCCTGCTTCTACTATTCCTCCTCCCGGATTTTTGATTAACGAGCCTGCAATGATATCGGCTCCGACTTCCAGAGGTTCTTTTGAATCTACGAATTCTCCGTAACAGTTGTCGACAAAACATATACAGTTCGGATTTTTTGATTTTACTATTTTACATATTTCTCCGATTGTTTCGACAGAAAGTGATTTTCTGGTTGAGTAGCCTTTTGAACGTTGGATTAAAACCATTGTAACAGATTCATCAATTGCATTTTTGATTGCCTCAAGGTCAACGTCATCATTTTTGAGAGGAACTTCGTCGTATTGAATTCCGTGTGCAATGAGGGAATCTTCTTTCGTTTCATCATCTCCCATAGTACCGATAACTTCCTGCATTGTATCGTATGGCGCACCGACAACCGAAATTAATTTGTCGTTCGGACGAAGGTTTCCAAAAAGTACGCAGGCAAGAGTGTGGGTTCCTGAGGCGAAATGAATTCTGACAAGAGCTTTTTCAGCTTTAAAAACATCCGCGAAAACTTTATCAAGTGTTTCTCTTCCCATATCGTCATGACCGTACCCCGAAACTGTGTAGAAATGTTCCGGCGCTACTTTATTTTCTATAAACGCGTTAAGAACTTTTTCCTGATTAAAATCTCTTATTTCGTCAATAAGTTCAAACTGTTCTCGTAATTCTTTTTCGGCTTTTTTAATAATTTCTTTGCTATTCATATCATATCCCTCTGGAATAATTTTAGCACAAAAAGTTTTCTCGTAGTAAAATATAATCAAAAAGCGAAAGGAGTAAATTATGTATCATGTTTATGTAGAGCGCGATTATTCGGAATTTTCAAGAGCTTTAGTCGGAGAATATACTGATTTGGATGAAGCAAAAGCTGCGGCTCAAAAAGCAATTGAAGCAGGCGACGATTTGAATTATATTATTGAAGAAACAGACGGACATGTTAACAATTACGGCGAATTAATTACAACGGTAATTGCCCAAAGTTAACCCCACCATGAAATCAAAGATTTAGACCCTCCCTTAATGGGAGGGTCTTTTTTTAATTTACTCAATCATATCGACTCTGCGTTTATGTCTTGTGCCTTCAAAACCTGTTTTTAACCAAATATCAACGATATCAAGTGCAAGGTGTTCGCCTATTACACGTTCACCGAGGCAGAGTACGTTAGCGTTATTGTGGGCGCGAGAAACTCTTGCCGAATATGTATCCGAACAAAGTGCGGCACGGATTCCGCGAACTTTGTTTGCCGCAATGGACATGCCTATTCCCGTACCGCAGACAAGAATACCTCTGTTTGCTTTGCCGTTTAGAACTCTTTCGCAGACTGAACGCGCGATTTCAGGATAATCACAGGATTCTTTTGTGTGGGTTCCTATATCTGTATAGGGAATACCTCTTGCATTCAAATAATCAATAATTTTTTCTTTGTACTCGTAACCCGCATGGTCAGAACCGATTACTACCTTTAAATCTTCCATAATAAACACCTCTTTCATAAAAATCGCCTGCAACTTAGCATGCATATCCTATTTATTAATTATACAGTTTTTTTCAAATCTTGAAAAGGATTAGAAAAATTTTTGTTACACTTTACGCAACAAAAAAACTCCCAAAAGGGAGCTTTTTATTTCATTGTAAAAAAGTTAGTATTAATATTAAAGTTTGGAATAGTAGAGGCTTGTTGTTCTTTAGGTTCCAATTGTTTTGATTTTTCTTCTTCCGCTTTTACTTTTGCGTCAAGTTCTTCTTGAGAATTTGCTGTAACGGTTATAGTTCCTTTACCAACACTGGTATTAACTTCCATAGTTTTGCTGAAAGTGGCAGGTTTTTGAGATTCCCATTGTTGTGATTTTTCTTCTTCTGCTTTTACTTTTGCTTCAAGTTCTTTTTGAGAATTTGCGGTAACGGTTATGGTTCCTTTACCAACACTGGTATTAACTTCCATAGTTTTGCTGAAAGTGGTAGGTTTTTGAGTGCCGAATTTTAAGCCGCTGCCATGATTAGCCTGATTTTGATATTGAACCAGTTCAGGTGTGCCGTCTTCTTTTGTTTCAAGTGTATATGCGTTAGCTGTTGATGCAGCCTGACCGTTCATTGATTTACAGGTATAAATCGGTTTTCCGTCATCGCTTGTGCCTGTAAGTTCATATTTATATGTATGAGCAGTACCCGAAGATGTATCTGTAATAGTAAATTCTTTAGGGGCTTCTCCATTAGCTCCGGCTTGAGTTATATTAAAGCTGCCTGAAATATTTTGAGTTTTGCCGCTTGCATCTCTGCAAACCATGCTGTTAATATTCCAGTTAGTTGAGTTTGTTGTTTCTTCTTCTGCGACTTCTTCTTCATCAGCGCCATGTTCTCCGCTGGTTTGTTCGGTAACAGGTGTGGAAGCTGTGGTTGGAGTAGTTGCAGTCGTAGTTGTTGTCGGTGTCGTAGGAGTTGTTGTTACAGGAGGTTGTGTAGTTTGGACTGGTGCAGCTTCTTTATCATCACCTTTGCCAAATAATTTGAGGATACTGCCGAGCAATGTTCCTGCAGCCCCGATTCCAAGCATCCATTTAGCGAAATTACTCATTCCGCCGCCGTTATCACAGCATTGGTAGCCATAATTACCATAATTTCCGTAATTACTATAATTCATACCTGTACCATAACTGTTTCCAAAAAAGTTATTTTGGATATAAGTTGTATGGTTAGAAACTCCTTTGAACCCTTGCCATTGACCGGGTCTGAATGGTTGTCTGCCTACAGGGCTCATTGATGCTCTGGGTTGAATATAGCTCATTACTTTATCCTCTGTTTTTACTCTCTTATATATATAAAGTATATAAACATTAAATAATTGCTTTTTTGGATGTTGTTTGCTTTATATTTCTTTACAAATAATCAAAAAGCTTGAAAATACACTATTTCAAGCTTTTCTAATTATTCTGTTTTTTGTTTCGTAATTTTTACCTCGCCTTTTTCCATTGCTGTTTTGATATCTGCTTCCGAGAAGCCTTGAGCTTTTAATTGAGCGGTAACTTCTTTTCCGCTTCCTGAAATTGTTCCTATGCTTTGACCGTTAATTGTTCCTCTTGCGGTATAATTTGTCGTTGTCTTAGCCTGGAATTGTCCGCCGTCGTAAGCTTTATAATTATCATTTTTAAAGTTTGTATTTTTAACTGTTTCTCCGTTCGGGTCGTATTTGTAATTTTTAAATTCGTTAGGAAATTCAATACTTGAAGGCATTCCGTCTGCATTAGCACTTACGCCGCATTCTTGTTTAAGCTGTGTCCACAATTCTTTTGCGTCTGAGAAGCTGATAGGGTTTCCGTTTTCGTCTTTATATTTACCCATAATCAAATTAGCCCAGGTATCACCATGTTGAACAGTATAGCCTGTCGTTGTTTTTACTTCTTTTTTCTCAACTTTAAGTTCATCGGTTTTAACTTCCGGCTCAGTCGCAGGAGGTGGAGTTACCGAAGGTCCGGTAGGGGTTTGTTCAGGAGCCCCTTGTTCTTCCGGCTTAGCATCAGGTTTTACTTCAGGTTGAACTTCATCAGGTTTATCTTTACTGAATAATTTAAGAATTCCGCCCAGTAGAGTTCCTACAGCGCCGATGCCAAGCATCCAGTTTCCGAGTTTATCACTGCCGCCGTCACAGCATTGGTGACCGTAGTTACCATAGTTACCGAAGCAGCTGCCGTTCATACTCATGGCGTTTCCATAGAAGTTGTTTTGAATATAAGTTGTATGATTAGAGACACCTTTGAACCCTTGCCATTGACCTGGTCGGAAGGGTTGTCTGCCCACCGGGCTCATTGATGCTCTAGGTTGCATGTAACTCATTATAAACCTCTTATACTCTCTTGTATATATAAAGTATATACTTATTTTAAAATTGCTTTTTTTGTATATACTTTATTTACAAAAGTTAACAATCCTCCCTTAGTTATATAAATTATGCCCATTTTGCACGGAAATATAACTATATATCCAATCCGCTAAACATTTGTAAAGAGGTAACTTTTTGAAGTAGAGGGTAGTCGTTTATGTTGTGTTGTTTTGTAAAGTCAATGGCTTCCATTCTGGCTAATTCAAGAACCTTTGCATCTCGTACTATATCCGAGATTATTAAATCAGGAAGTCCGCTTTGTCGTGTGCCAAGAAATTCTCCGGGCCCGCGAAGTTGTAAATCTTTTTCTGCAATAACAAAACCGTCGTTTGTTTGAGTCATTATATTGAGGCGTTCTCTAGTTTCCTGAGAACGGGTAGAACTTACAAGGACACAGTAGGATTGAAGCTGATTCCGACCTACTCGGCCTCGCAACTGATGTAGTTGAGACAGTCCGAAGCGTTCTGCGTTTTCTATAACCATAACCGTTGAATTAGGCACATCTACACCGACTTCTACAACGGTTGTGGAAACAAGAATGTCGTATTTTTTATCTTTAAAATCCGACATGACCTGTTCTTTTTCGTCATTTTTGAGTTTCCCGTGAAGAAGTCCGATTTTGAATTGTGGGAAAATTTCGTTTTGAAGTTTTTCTGCTTCAATAGTGGCGGCTTTGGCTGAAAGTGATTCGCTTTCATCAATCAGCGGGTAGACTACATAAGCCTGACGCCCCGATTCAACTTCATTTTTAATAAGGTCATAAACTTGTTTGTGCGAACTTGTGAGAGTTGTTATAATCGGTTTTCTGCCTTTAGGTAGTTCGTCGATTACTGTCAAATCCAAATCCCCATGAACCGTCATTGCAAGGGTTCTCGGAATAGGGGTTGCCGTCATTGTAAGCATTTGCGGGTTTTGGGATTTTTTTCTTAAAATATTTCTCTGTTTTACTCCGAACCTGTGCTGTTCATCAACGACAATTGCGCCCAAATTGTTGAATTCAATATTATCCTGAATGAGGGCATGTGTTCCGACTGCGATATTTGTCTGTCCGCTTCGCAAGTCAGTTTGGAATTTTTCACGAACCCTTTTACCGTGGCTTCCGAGAAACAACCCTACGCTTAAACCGAGCGGAGTAAGCCATTGAATTAAATTATTATAGTGCTGCTGTGCAAGAATTTCGGTCGGTGCCATTAACGCTCCCTGATAGCCGTTTTCGATACCCGCAAGAAGCATTATGCAGGCAACAACGGTTTTTCCGCTGCCGACGTCCCCTTGTAAAAGTCTTGCCATAGGTTGTTCTGAGTTTAAGTCCGAGAGAATCTCGTTAACAGCTTTTTTCTGACCGCCCGTAAGTTCGAAAGGAAGGCTGTCTATGAATCTTTGAACAAGTCCGTCTTTCTGAACCGTTAAAGAAACTGCGGAATGCGTATTATTTTCATTACGCAGCCGCACAAGTTTCAACTGTACAAGAAAAAGCTCTTCGAAAATAAGGCTGAAACGCGCCCTTTCAAGGCTGCTTTGACTGTCAGGAAAATGAATCTGTTCAACGGCTTCTTTTTTATCCATAAGCCCGAGGCGCTCTCTGATTTCGTCGGGAACTATGTTGGTTATATGGTCTTTGTAAAGTTGAATTGCGTTAAAAATTGCTTTGCGCAGTGTTTTAATGCTTAAATCTTCGCAAACCGTATAAATCGGCACAATACGCGCCATGTGAAGGTTCGTTGTATTTCCCTCCAGAAATTCTCCCGTCATTATTGAATAAGTCGGCTTATCAACGGTTAATTTTTTGCTGTAATTATTTATTTTGACTGTGCCGGAAACCATTATTCCTGCATTTACGGGAAATTGCGCCTTTGTTCTTTCGAGTGTAAATCGATTTGATTTTGCATTGAAAAAACTGAGTTCAAAGCTTCCGCTTTCATCTGCAATTACAACGCGTACAACAGAAAGATTATTTTTTGTGTTAAACGCCGAAACTGATTTAATATACCCGAAAACGGTTGTGTTTTCACCCTCTTTAAGATGTTTAATCAAAGTTCTGGATGAGTAATCAATATGCTTTTTCGGAAAATAACACATCAAATCGTTTGCGGTATAAATTCCGAGTTTATTTAGTTTGTACGCAACTTTAGGTCCAACACCTTTGACATACATAACATCAACTTCATTCGGATTTTTCGGGATTTCGACTTCGCTTTTAGATTCAGGCTGAGGATTTGATGTTTGAATTTCCGATTTAATAACTTTAACGAGCCTGTCAATTGTTTTTCGGCGTTCGTTTACCGTTGCAAAAGGATAATGCTCGAAGGCTTCTATAATTACCGCCCAGCGCGGATTTTTTTGAGTTGCCTTATATATTTTTTTTGCTTCGTTTTTTATGAACGAAGAAAAACATTGAGATTTGCCGCGAATGTCAATATAGCGATGTTTTATCTCAACTTCAATGGCAGTTTTTATTTGAGCGAGATTCTCAATCATAACCGGCTCAGCCTCAAAACCTCATAAATATCCATTTTCTTTGCTTTACCGCGAATTTGAACTTCGCTGATTTTTATTACGTCCGCAATAGAACTTACGTAAGAATATGTTGAACTGCTTATCAGAAAATTTGTTCTGTAAACTTTGTTGTAACTTTCTATACGGCTTGCAAGGTTTACGGTGTCCCCGATAACCGTGTATTCCAGACGCTTTTCGGAACCGATATTTCCGACAAAAGCTTCTCCCGTATTAATTCCGATTCCGATTTCGATTTTAGGCTTTCCTTCAAAAATCCATTTATCCTGGAGCCTTTCTACGGTTTTAAGCATTTCGTAAGCGCATTTTACAGCATTTTGCGGATGGTTAATATCCTGAATCGGTTCGCCGAAGATTGCCATAACAGCATCCCCGATGAATTTGTTAATAACACCGTTGTATTTTGTAATAATCGGCTCAATTTCGGTAAAATATTCGTTAAGTATTACCGAAACTTCTTCCGCAGTCATTTTTTCGCTCATACTCGTAAAACCGCGAATGTCTGCGAAAAGAACCGTTACATTGGCACGTTTCCCGCCAAGTTTAATGTCATCAATATTCTGGACAACGTTTTTCATAATATCCTGCGAAAGATATTTTCCCATTGCCTGTTTAATTTTTTCTTTGTTTTTGCCCTCTTGCAGAAATCGGTATGAGTAGCCGAAAATTGTTGTAAGAAGCTGGATTGCAAGCGGTGTCAATATATGCACTATGTATCCGTGTCTGAATGCAATTATTCCGAATACAAAATAGAATGCAGCAAGTAATATTAGTAACCCCAGAGATACAAAATAAGAAAATCTGCTTATTATTACAAGAGTCAGGATTGACATTATAAAAAGAATCCAAAGGTGCTGTGACATTTGAATTGTTTTCGGAAACTTACCGCTCATAAGATTATCGAGGTTCGTTGCCTGAACATCGACTCCCGGATGCTTTTGAAGCATTGGTGTAGGTATCGCATCCTCAAGACCGAGAGCCGCGGCTTTTGCATTTCCTCCTATAAATACGACTTTGTCTTTGAATTCCGCAGGGTCAATTATCGGTTTTTTACCCTCTTTAATCAAATCAACAGAATTCATTATATCAATTGCCGAATATTTTTTGTGCGTATAACCGCTTTCGTTAACTTTGTAAAAATTCAAAAGGGTTTGAACACCTCTATAGTTATAAAGCGAAGGTATTTCAAGTTTTGTTTTTTCTATTACAATTTTATTTTTGTATAAGGAAACCTCGTCAATGTCATTCATTTTCATGTACATTCTTAATCCCAGTGACGGATAAGGTTTTCCGTTGACGCTGACTATTTGATCCATATAAGTCAGATAACCGTTCTGGTTTTGGCTTACATTGACGGAACCCGTTGCTTTTACTGCATTAAAGTATTCTGTTGGAAATTTTGAGATGCTTTTATATCTTTGTGCCGTAAGTGGCTGAAATTTAAAATTAATATTTGTTTTAAACTTTTGATTAAATTTTTCGTCGTACTTTGCTTCATCTTCTGTTTCATAAGGAGGCTGAAGCGGGCTGAAACCCACAACCAGATTATTCATACGGTTGACTGTTTTGTAGAACTTTTCATCCGATTTGGGATTATCTTTATCGGGAGTTGTTATAATCGAGTCAAAACCGATAATTTTCGGCTGTGCATAATCGTTAAGATATTCCATTATTTTTGCGTAATGTTCACGCGGCCATGGCCACCTCCGGTACGCAATAGATTTATCGTCAATAACAATAAGTGCAATATCGTTGCTGCCGTTTTGGGTTGCGCCGAAGTTTTTTACCATATAATTATATGCATTCGGTTCAACAAAAATCCACGACAACAGTACTACAATTACCGATAAAAACAGATGTAAAAAGAATGATTTTATAAAAAAAGCTTTTTGTTTTAATAATTTCATGTTCCACAAATCCCAATTAACTTAATTTTATGATATAATAAATTTTGAAAAAGGGATAGACTATGACAAAAAATTTAATTAAATTACTTGCTGAGGAAAAGATTTTTCCTATTATAAGAAGTTCAAATCCGCAAGAGGTGATAGATACCGCAAAGGCGCTTATTGACGGCGGCATAAAAGTTCTGGAAGTTAACGTGGAAAATCCGTCGATTTACGGTGCTATTGCGGAAATCTCAAGTGACGTAACCGTCTGCGCAGGCGGAATTATTACAACTCTTCAGGCTCAATCAGCTTTGAGTGTCGGGGCTGAAATTCTTTCATCGCCGATATTTCACATGAATCTGGTTAAAGTTTCTAAAGATAAACAGGTTCCGTTTATAGCGGGAGCCTCGACTGCCAATGAGGCTTATAACGCTTGGAAAGCAAGGATTCCGCTCATTAAGCTTTATCCTGTGAAGGCTCTTGGCGGTGCGCTTTATGTTGAAGATTTGTTAAGACCTATGCCGTTTTTGAAGATACTTGCGCAGGGTAATGTAAAACTTAATGAAGTTTCTTCTTATGTAAAAGCAGGCGCGCTTGCTGTTGGTGTCGGACGTGATTTCGTAGAAGGTTATTCGTATTCCGAAATTACAAAACGCGCAAAAAACATTTTGAACGAATTGAAAGGCTGATATGGACGAAAAGCTTGATATAATTGCTATTGGCGAAAGTTTAATCGAATTGTCTAGTGATACAAAATTGTGTTTTACCGAATGTTTGCACAAATATTACGGTGGAGATGCTCTTGCCTCTGCGATTGCCGCACTTCGTGCCGGGTCACGCGTTGGTTTTATTACAAGAGTCGGAAACGATGTTTTTAAAGAATTTCTTCTTGACAGTTGGCAAGCAGAAGGTCTTGATATTTCTCAAGTCAAAATCGCTAATGAACAAAACGGCTTATATTTTATTACCCGTCCGAGTGTTCACGAAAAAGAAGTTTCGTATTATCGCAGAAAAATTGCACCATCGAAACTTTCTATTGAAGATATTTCGGAAGATTATATTGCAAATTCAAAAGTCCTATATACTTCAGGAACCACAATGTCATTGTCTTTATCTGCAGCGGAAGCCGTAAAAAAAGCATTTAAAATTGCAAGAGAAAAAAATATTATAACGGCGTTTGATCCGAATTATTCATCAAGATTTTCGACACCTGAGGACGCAAAAGAAAATTTCTACAGCATGCTGCCTTTCGCAGACATTCTTTTTATGAATGATAAGTATGATACAACTAATATTCTTGAACTCGATTCAGCCGAAAATATTATCAAAAAACTCTGGGATGAAGGCGTTTCGACTGTTATTATTAAATCAAGCAAAAATAACGGATATTATACGGGTTACAGCGGTCAGGTGTATTTTACTGAATTCTTTACGCAGGAAATTGTCGATACAACATGTTCGGGAGATGCTTTTAACGGAGGTTACCTCCATGCCATTACTCACGGATATACTACAATAGAAGCCGTTAAATTTGCCGCAGTAATCGCAGGGCTTCAGGCAAAAGGTATTGGTGCCATAAAGTCTATTCCATATAGAAATCAAATTGATGAAATTTTAAATGAGGGTTAATGAATGCCAAAAAATGTTGCTATATCAGGTTACTACGGATTTGATAATTTCGGCGATGAAGCTATTTTAGCATGTATTGTTGATTATTTAAGATTTCAGGGCGCAAATATCGCAATATTTTCAAATAACCCTAAAAAAACATCCGCCATGTACCAAACTTACAGTGTCAAAAATTTTAACCTGCTTTCGGTATTTTCAACGCTTGTGAATTCCGATGTGTTGATTTCGGGCGGAGGAAGCCTTTTGCAGGACGTTACAAGCTTTAAAAGCCTTGTGTACTACTCTCTCGTAATAAAAATGGCTCAGGCATTGCGTAAAAAAGTAATCATTTTTGCACAGGGAATCGGTCCTTTAAAAAGTAATTTTTCTGAAAGAATAGTTAAAGATGTACTTTCTAAGGCAGACCTGATTACTGTTCGTGACGAAAAAAGCCTTGAAAGAGTTAAAAATTGGGGATTAAACGGAATTCTTGTCAGTGATCCGGTTTTTTCAATTGATTTGCCGCCGCACATACAAGATACGGGTGTAGTAGGTGTTCAACTTCGTGATTGTAAAACTATGAACGATGTTTTGTTGAATAAGCTTGCAGACAAGATTATAGAAGAATTTCCCGATAAAAAAGTCGAGCTGTATGCTTTTCAAAAGTCTATTGATTTGAAAATCTGTAAACTCTTTGAAAAAATGCTAAAACTCAGAAACCCTGCTATACAAACCGAAATTCTTCACTCAATGAACCAAAACGATTTTATTATGAAGATTTCGCAGCTGGATTACTTTATTGCAATGAGATTCCACGCTGTTTTAGTCGCTATAAAATGTGGAGTAAAAACTCTTGCAATAAATTATGATACAAAGGTTATGAAGCTTGCATACGAAGCCTTAGTTCCTATTCTTACAATGAACGGTGATGACGATTATGATGCTGCTTTCGAAAAAATGAAAGCATTGGAACCGTCAAAACTTATAGAATTTGCAAATAACAAACCTTTTGAATGGAATGTTTTTGATTCAATTTTGCGATAGTGATTACTGATTATTTCCGAAAAGCCTGTTATATTGAGTTTGAATTGTTTGTTTGAGGCTTGTATTTGTATAATCTGTCAACTTATCAACCGTATTTTCCATTTCTTCTCTTGTAATAATGCCGTCCGCAGTTCCGTTACTTGCGCTATCATAAGCTGCAAGAACTGCCGACATTTCTTTCCAGTCAATTTTGCCGTCGCCGTTAAGGTCTATTTTTTGAAAAGCAACATCAGAGGTCAATTTAGCATTTGTTTTTTCTGTTTCTGTAGCATTTTCCGGTAAATCCGTTTTTATATTGTAGTTCGCAAATTCTTCTCGGGTAATTTCGTTATCTTGATTGCCTGATTTATCCATGTGCGTGATATATGATTTTGCGAGATTTATTGTTGAAGTTTTATATTCGGCATTTTTATCAGCTTCACTTTTTGAGCTCCACTCTGCACTTACAAAACGGGTTCCTTTTCCTTCTTGCATATTTTTCTCAAGTTGTTCGCCTGCTGCGCTGGAATGTCCGGTAAATTTTTCTGCTGCAGGATTAGTTTGTGTCTGTTGAGTTAGCTGTTGTTGTGGAATTTGATTAAACATATTGAACATATTAAAATTTCCGTTCTGAGCACTAAGTTTAAGCTGTTCTCCGAGCGCAAAACCCTGTCCGTATGCCTGACCAATTGCCATTTGAGAATAAGGACTCATCATGCCCATTCCCGGATACATTCCCATGCCGATATTATATCCGCCGCCAAAAATGCCGCCGCACATACCCGTCATAGGAAAACTTCCGCAGCCAAATCCTCCGCCAAAACCGAATACACTATGATTGCAAGGTGAGTTAATTGCTTTGGATGCAGCATAGAATGTTCCTGTCTGCAACGTGCTTTTGCCAATATTCATTAATACATCACCGAGTTTATTTAAACTGAAACTCATGAAAAATCCTTATACTTATATACTCTATATATATAAAGAATTCATTTTATAAATAATTGCCAATAAATTATATATATTTTAATATTTCTTAATAAAATATCAGAAATAAATTTATTGACAATAAAGTGATTTTCGAGTAAGATTAAGAGGTTCGAAAATTAAATACTTAGCCACGGTTGGCGGTAGTCAGGTTTTCGGATGTGATAATCAAATCAAGTGCCTGGTGGCAAGGACTCCTGTTTTCGATTGAGTATCGAAAAATGGAGGGAGGTAGACGCCGTATAGCGTTTCCGCCAAGGTGAATGAAAATTAAATAATATAAGCCCTGGTGGCGGAATCGGTAGACGCGTCGGACTTAAAATCCGATTGGGATAACACTCAGTGCCAGTTCAAGTCTGGCCCAGGGCAATTAAAAAAAAAAGAACCTCATAATGAGGTTCTTTTTAGTTTGCAGTTAAGTTCAAAAATTCTTTGTACTCGCTGACTTTTTCGGAAATCTGCATAATAAGCTGTTCCAAAACGCATGTGACATATTTTGTGTTATTAAGTTTTGTTTTACCAAAAAGCGGCGGATGAACTATATTTTCGAAAAATATAGTTTTAAAATTTTTGATATCTTTGTAATCTTTTTCGTCAATTACATTAACGCAATCACAAAGTTCAACAAACAGTTCAGAAAGCATATATCTGCCTTTTTGAATATTATTTGATACTATATTTTTTTGAATTTTTTTCAATACTGATTCAATGTTTAAATATATTTGCAGTAAATTTTTCTTCTTTTCCGGCAAAATATTTTTAAAATAGTCCATGGTCTGCGTATAACCAGCTTTCATAAGATTTTCGCGTTTTTCTGCAGCAAGATTAAAATCAACAATATTAATATCGCCTGAATTTATAACAATGTAATCATATTTATCTCTGTCATTATAAATATCTTTTATAAATTCTGTTGCAATAATTGTTGCATAACTGTAAAGTGAATTTATATACTCAATCGTATTGCGTTCGTTACCCTCAAAGTCACCTTCAAGTCTAAATTCAAGAATTCTACCGTTTAATGGTTGAAGTGTTTTTGAAAGTTTCCACATTGGAGAACTTTTTTGCAAATCACCGTCAACAAGAACTCTGTTATTGTATTCGTAAGGCTTCATCAGTCCCGGCATACTGCATGAAATTCGAATTGCAGTTGCGATTTCAAAATCAGGCGTTTCATTTTTAGAAAACTCTTTGCATTTAAAGCTTGACAAATCTGTTGTAATAATAACAAGATTTTTATCCAAATCGCTGAAAGTGACAGCTTTATGCGTACCTTTTTTATATTTTTCTCCGTAAAACTTTCTTTCTATTAAATCTCTTAGCCATTCAAGAAAAACTTCGCCTTTACTAAGCGCAAACTGTGGACCAATAGCAAATTGCAAGTCTCTGAATAATTCAAAATTTACCTGCATAAAAATTTCTTTAAGTTCATGTGCATTATACCCAACAGCAATAAGGCCTGCTATAATCGAACCAACAGACGAGCCTGCCACAGTATCAGGATTAATGCCGAGTTCTTCCATTGCCTTAAGCGTTCCGCAGTAGGCTGCCCCTCTTATTGCTCCGCCTCCGAAAAGGCATGTATATTCAAAAGATTTATTTTTCATATTCTGATTATACTCTTTTTTTGAATTTTATGTCTGTATCAAACAGTGTATCTTTGTAATATTTAATATCATCGGATGGCTGTATATATTCGGGTTTTACAAATTCATTCCTTGTAAATACTCCAAATTTTTTACCATCATATATTTTAGCCCAATTTTCATTATTATTTAATAGTCCGAATATCGGATAGTCTTTTTCTATAATCATGATATCGGGCGGGTATTTTTCAAGAATTTCATCCCAATATGGCAGGGCAAGATAGAATTTTTTCAAAAGCTGTACCATGCCTTCATAATAAACTTCTTCATATCGTCCGTCCATATATATAAGGTTTTGAGGATATAATTTATATGACACGTAACTTCCTATGCCGAAATTTGTTAATATTTTTCCATGAAGTTTATTTATTTTTATGAATTCAACTTCTTTAACAGGATAAATATTCATATTCAACGGGATGGAAATTTCTTTTAAAGCAAATGTCATTACACTCATTAAAATTAAAGTTGTATACACAACCTTATTTTTCCATGACGGAAGGTTTTTATTTTGAACTGATTTGTAGAAGTCTTCGTAGCCGAAAACTGTTCCCGTAATAACAAAAAACGGCAGTAGTTTTACTTTTGTTACCGCAAGATAAAGCGTTACTGCAAGCAGAATAAATTTTGTTTTATCAAGTTTTGTCCAAAAGTTTTCAAAATGCTTTTTTTTGAAAATTGTTAAAGCTTCGATTGCAATGATTGCTGTCATAAATATTTTAAATGCAAAAAGTTTAAATAAATAGAATTTTGAAAAAATTCCCCACCATTCCATAATTTCAGGGCGTTTCATAGTATTCGCCATTAGCAGAAACTTGATATATTCAACACCCCACGGATTAATTATAAGCAGCGGAACGGAAGCTGCAAATGTATAAATATATTTAACAAAAGGTTTGCGATTCAGAAACTCGCCTGTCGCATATATTAACAGCAATCCGATTCCTGAAACCACTCCGCCATGCAAATTATTCCATAGAATTAGCATTGGCGGAATCAGAAAGAGGGCTTTATTTCTGTCTTTTCGCGCAAGTTCAAGTATATATAAGAATACCGAAAAAAATAAAAAGCTGAATAAATGGCATCTTACAGGTTGATTAAAGTTTTCAGCCACCGCTATTATCGGAAATATATAAAATATAATATTATAAGGTTTTAAACCTGTTCGAAGTGCAATGATTCGGCTTATTACACAGAAAATTCCAAAATACAGCATGCTTTCAAGAATAACAAGACTGAACGGCCCGAAATATTTCAGCAATGCGTAAAATACGACTCCGGAACCCCATTCATGGTCATACCAGGTATGTACAGGGGTGTATGAAAGAAAATCTGATTTTAACACTCCTCCACCGTCAATTACGCCCATGCCTGCGATTAATCGCGCCCACAAGTCATAATCAAAGTATTGTGAATTCAAGCATATAGCAAAAATTAACAAAAAAAGAGTTCCATAAAACAATAAAGCTTTTAACATATCCATAAGGCAATTTTATCATAAAAAAAAGCCCGCCGGTTAAGCGGACTTTTTTAAATATGTATAAAAGAAACTATGCAGCAATTTCGCCTTTAATTTCTCTAATTAAGTATTCGGCAACCCATTCAAATTCTTTATTTTCATGAGCGGCTTTTTCAAGATATTTAATGGAAGCATCGCCGATTCTGATTAAAGTCATAGCAACAACACCTCTTTTAATCCCTCTTACGACTTGCAATTGGTCAACAAGCTGCGGAAGAGCTTTTGTACCAAAATTAACGAGTTTATTTTCAAGTTCGTTTTTAGTAGTGTTATCTGCATTTTCCAACTTTGTAAGAATTTCGTTAACTGTTTCCATAATTATCTCCATGTAATTTTCTAACCTATGTTATTATTATAATTCAAAATATCAAGGAATCGGGATTTCCTTACATAATCTTTATATCGTATTAAGAAACACAAAAAATCCCGCATTGACGCGGGATTTAGTACTTTATGCCTGGAACATTTTGAAATTCCGTTCGACGTTTTTGTCCATTACTGATTTTATAGAATCATATTCGGTTTGGAGGGAATTATGTTCAGTATCAATATTTTTTAATTCTATGTCATAGCGTTTGTCTTTTGCTTGTATTTGGTTCATTGTTTTTGTGTATTTTGCTTCTGCAATTGTGATATCTACATCAACGGTCGATTCTGTTATGTCACTGCAATTTGAATACATTGTAGAAACCCAGGTATTATCTTTATTTACCTGTTCCATTGAAATAAGACTGCTTTCCAATGCAAATTGCAGCCATTCTTGACTATTAGCAAGTCCTTTTTCAAGTGTTTTATAACCTCCGTCAAGCATGCGTTGGAAGAGATTAGTATACCATTTAGCTTTTGCTTCTGCATTTTCATCAGGGTTATTTTCGTCAATCCAGGTGTATTTAGGCGTTCCGTACAAATCCATCATTTTATCGCATAAATATACGTCTTTAATAGCTTGGAAGTTGCAGTAGTATTTATTTGTTACTTCTTCTCCGTTAATTTTATCATTAACATCGACATATTCGCCTGCAACGCCACCTTCTGTAGGGTCAAGTGCTGTTGTCGGGAAATAAGGGGCATTTGTTCTGCCTTTTGTAGGATCTGTAGGATCAATGAAATCACCATAGAGAATCCATTCCATATCGTCCAAGTTATCGTAGAATTGTACACCTATGTCTTGACCGTAAATAAATTGTGAAAGTTTTTTAGCTGCGTCGTGGTATTCCTTTCTGGCTTCTTTGGTTTCATCGGTATTTGTAAATTTATTTCTGTCCAGAGCATACATAATACCGCTTTGGAAGTATGTAAACATCTGTTGAACGGCATTAATCATGTCTTCTTCACTGATGGTACTTTCAATGACTTCGGTCCATTCGCTGCCAAGACCATCAAGGTCAGCATTTGTATTATCTTTTACCGGAAGTATTGGATTTCCGTTTTCATCCTCAGAATCCGGATCATTGTGCCATGTTATTATTTTATGATTTTTATAATCAATTGTCGCTCCTGCTGCGATGTAATCTGCAAGGCTTCCTCTGTTAGGTGCAGGAGTTGTTTCTTCTCTTAAAACACCTCCAACTTCCATTTTCAGATAATCTTCCATTTGAGCTTTAAATACTTCTGCACTGTTTTCGCCTGAAGCATCTCCTTGCTTAAGTTTTGCAGGTACAGAATTCCACATGGTTTTCATGGCGTCATGATATTTTGTATAATTTGCTTTAAGAGCATCACCGATTCCATCGCCGTCAGTATCTTCCGATGCGGCATCTGCCATAAGTTGTTTATAGATATCTTCGTATTTAGTGCCGTTACCGTCTTTTAAATTTGAAACAAAGTCTTTCATTTCTTGTTTAACGGCTTTTGTATAAGCACTGTCTTTTGTTTTATAATCGTCTAATAAGGCTTCATAAACTCCATATTCAACTGAAGTTTTTGATTTTTCATAACCATAGTGAAGACCTGATACGCGAATCGCTTCCGGTTTTGTAGTATCAGTTGCAGGATGGTATTCATAAACCATGTCGCCTTCGTAGATTCTTTGCATATCTTTGTTGAATTCGTATACTTTATCTTGCTCGAAATAAGTTGTATCTTTCACAAGTCCGTATTGTTTAAGGAATTCTTCCAGGGCTTTTGCATTAAGTCCTTCTGTATCACCTTCTTCTATTTCTTTGTCTTCTTTTGCTTTTTGGAATGCGGTTTCATATCTTGCAGTATCAAGTTCTGAAACAAGAAGTTGACCTGACTTGTTAACAAGTCCATACTGGTTATTCAAAGGACTGTACATAGTTAAATTTGTGAAGTTCAAATCTACGTGTTGTTTTTCCCCGCGTAAATCGTAGTTTGTTATCATTAATTGGGTTTTATTCAAAGCAGCGATATACTCTTCGCTTGCTCTTGAGCTATCAGTAGCAAGGCGCATCTTCGCATTGTTGATAAGTTGAGATCTCAACTCGTTATCAGCCATACGCGAGGTTATTGATAATAATCTAGCTTGTGATGCTGCCAGTCCCATAGTTTACGTACTTTTTCCTTTCCAATTTTTAGTATCGTAATTAATCCTTACTATGGTTATCGGCTTTTTGGGCTTATTTCTTTAAAAAATAAACAAAAAATTTTACAAATCGTTACATTTTCTTAACGCTTTTTTCAAACGGTCTAATTTCTTTTCGTCAGTCCCAATGCCTGTTAAAAGCATTGTTGATTTTTCGTTTGTTTTTTCATCTTCTATTCCGCATTTTTCATATAAAAATTCAGATAGTTCAAAACCGTTGGCTTTAGGGTGTTTAATAAGAATTTTTGTAATATCATCGCCGTAAAATTCGCATGAATTACAGTTTTGTTTAAGTTCTTTTATATTCAAAATTAAATTTTCAAGCTGTTTTCTGCCGCGTTTTGAGTTTAAATAATTTATATTTGCCTCAATTGATGCAAGAAGCGGATATGAAGGCGATGTAGTATTAATCATTTTTAACGCCGGTTTTACATCAAGTTCGCAATTGGTATGAAGAAGTGCTGTCGGATTTAAACCTCCTGCGGTTTTATGTAAAGATTGAATCGTAAAATCCGCGATTTTTACGGCACTTTCAGGCAAGTTATCCGAAAAAGGATATAAAGCGCCATGCGCTTCGTCAACAATAAGATAAGCTCCGTACTTCTGGCAAAGTTGCTTTATTTCCCTGATATTTGAAATAATACCCTCATAGCTCGGGGATGTTACAATTACTGCCTTAAATTCAGATTCTTTTAAGTGATTTTCAAGATTTTCAACTGTTGCAGCAAGCGGAATTCCCCAATCTTGTGAAACAGGCAGGTCATAATAAACCGGATTTGCACCCGCAAGTTTTACTGCATTGTGATGGCATGGATGAGCGTCTTTCCATATAAGAACATTTTCTCCTCGCTTCACACATGTTAAAACAGAGGCAATTACGCCGCTCGTAGAACCATTTGTTAAAAAAGATACATCTTTACACCCGTAAACTTTTTTTGCGTGTTCTTCAGCTTTCGAAAGGGCTTCTTGCGGGTTATGAATATCCGTCTCCGAAATATCAAGTTTGTACAGGTTTCTCAGTTTATGAAATATAAAAAAATGCTGACTGTGCGAAGGCGTAGTAAATAATGCCTTTTGACATGTTTTTCTTAATGTATTTATAAGGCTCATGGTTATTTGTTTTTAATTTCTATACTTCTTTTGGTGCAATATTGAATCAATGTCATTTTATCGCGGTTTTCATCGTAAGCAAAACGACCTGAATGTGTATATTGACCATCGTCACCTTTTTCGATTCTTATAGGAAGATATCTGCAAGATACGCTTTGAGCTTCCGATAACGGGAGTGTAATGTTGTATTCGCCTTCAATATTAACATTTGACGAGGTTTTAAATTTCATACCGCCTGCTGAAATATCAAGTGTCGTAATGGCATGTTTTTCGTCATTTAAAGAAAGTTCCAGTTCATGAACATACTTCACACGAGTATATTGACGGCGTTGTAAGAATTTATGTTTGGCAGGGCTTGCAATTAATAATGTTTTACCCTCTATTGATTTAGGGTAAGAATCAAAATACAACGTGCCATGTTTTGTTTCAAGGTAGAACTCGCAATAATTGCTTCTCAAAATCCCATCAGGTTCATACTGTAGTTCAAGAGTAAAACCTTCAGGCGTAACTTCCGTAATAACACCTTTGTTCGCAAATTTGAAATCTGCGGGAATCATTATAACATTTTGACCTTTTTCAACTAATTCTCTCATATTAAAATCCTCATATAACTTTTTTCTTAATTATAGTCTAATTGCTATATTTTGTCATCTGCTTAATAAAAGTAAAGAAAAGCCCCGTCCAAAACCGGCGGGGCAAATACTGAGCAATCAGAAGAGTTGAGGATTTACATTTATATACTATCCTTTTTTTATCGCTAAAACATTACCGGAAATAAGTAAATTAAAATAAAAAAAGCAGCCCTTAAAGTTTAAGGACTGCTTAGTTATTTCGGATTAGAAATTACTCTTTCAGGAATGATTCGTAATTTCTTGCCAGAAGGTGTGTTTTAACCTGATTAATCAAGTCTAAAGCAACACCGACCATGATGATTAATGATGTTGCACCGATACCCTGCAAGGTTTTAATATTTGTAATATAACTTGCAAATGACGGTATCAGAGCGATTATACCAAGTCCCATCGCGCCGATAAATGTTGTTTTTGTAAGAATTTTATCTAACGCTTCTGCGGTTGGTTTTCCAGGTTTTACACCCGGAATTGACGAACCGTATTTTTTAAGGTTTTTCGCAATATCTTTAGGCTGCATATTCGGCATGATTGATGCGTAGAAGAATGTTAAGCCTACGATAAGCAAGAAATACATTACATAATACGGAATTCCGTCAGGACTCATGTAGTGAGTAAGTGTCATCACAAAATCTTTCACGGATTCGCTTTTAAAGTTCATTTGAGAAATCAAACTCATAATCGTTGACGGGAACAAAAGAATTGCAACCGCAAAGATAATCGGCATAACTCCGCCCGGATTCAGTTTGAACGGAATGAAAGAGTTCATGCCGCCATAAACTTTGTTTCCAACCTGACGTTTCGGATTTACAATGATAACTTTTCTTACAGCTTCTTGCATAACAACGATAAATACCATTGTTAAGAAGAATATTGCGAGCAACAAGAGTAATCCTAATTGCAAAGATGTACTGTGAGATACCATTTGGGCTGTTCTGTTCGCATAAACAGGGATTCCCGAAATGATACCTACAAAGATTATCAATGAACCGCCGTTACCGATTCCTTTTTCAGTAATAAGTTCCGATATCCACATAACAAGCATTGCGCCTGCAGTTAATACCGCAACCGAGCTTACGAAAAATAATCCGTGATTAACCCCCGGCATAATGGCTCCCGGCAAGTGTTTCATAAATACCATAAATATTAATGATTGAAACAACGCCAGAAATACCGTAAATACACGGGTATATTGTGATAATTTTCTTCTACCCGCTTCTCCTTCTTCCGTTTGAAGTTTTTCCAAAGACGGAATTACAACAGAAACGAGTTGAACAATGATTGAAGCCGTGATGAACGGTCCGATACCCAACGCAAAGATGGATACATTACCCAAGGCACCGCCCGAGAATAAATCCAAGAAACCGATAATGTTGTTTCCCGAAGCAATGTTTCCGAAAACCTCGTTGTTAATACCGTAAAGCGGTAATTGTGCACCGAGTCTGAAAACTGCAATCATAAGAAACGTGAATATGATTTTTTGTTTTAATCCCGAAGCCTGCCACATTGACATCAAGTCTTCAGTTGAAGGCATTCTCATTTGTGCCATTATACTAACTCAACCTTTCCGCCTGCAGCTTCAATTTTAGCTTTAGCTGACGGAGTTACGTAGCTTGCTTTAACTGTAATTGCAGATTTAATTTCACCATTGCCGAGAATTCTCAAACCATCAGCTGACGGATGAGCTTTTCTTGCTTCTTTTAATGCTTCGATAGAAACTTCTTTCATACCCAAGCCTTCAAGTCTGCCAACATTGATAGCTTCATAGTTAAGTTTAGAGTAAACCTGGAAGCCTTTCAATTTAGGCAATCTTCTGTAAGCAGGCATTTGTCCGCCTTCGAAACCTCTTTTAGAAGCGCTTCCTGAGCGTTGACCTTCACCGTTATGACCGCGGCAAGATGTTTTACCGTGACCTGAAGAACGGCCTCTGCCTACTCTTTTTGATTTGTGAGTTGAACCTTCTGCAGGTTTCAAATCTTCTAATGTAATCATATCTGACATAATTTTTTCCTTTTAAAATTTGTATGACTGCTCGCTTTTGGTTGAATTTAAATCGGAAATTTTGTCTTCCGCCAAATCGTTTAATCAACCCTCACTTACGCAATCAGCTATCTTTATTAATCAACGATTTGTACAAGGTGAGAAACTTTGTTTACCATACCCATGATCGTAGGTGAATCATAGTGTTCTACAACCTGATCTTTTTTAGAAAAGCCGAGAGCTTTTACTACTTTTTTCTGAGCTTCAGATGCTCCGATTAAACCTCTTACGAGTTTAACCTTGATTTGTTTATTTCCTGTTTTTGCCATAATTTTTTCCTTTATAGTAATTGTCATTCTGAGGCTTTTTGAGAGATTCTTCGCCTTACAGGCTCAGAACGACGTGCCGAAGAATCTCGTTTTTATTATCTACAGGCAATACTGCTAATCAATTAGCCAAATTGACTAATTTAAAAGTTCTGCCATAGTTAAACCACGTTTTTTAGCAACTTCGCTGAACGGAGTCAATCTTTTCAAAGCGTCCAAAGTAGCGTTAGCTGCGTTAAGAGGTGATTTTGAACCTAAAGATTTTGAAAGGATGTTTCCGATACCTGCAAGCTCGAGAACTGAACGAACAGCTCCGCCTGCGATAATACCGGTACCTTCTGAAGCAGGTCTCAACATAACTTCGCCTGCACCTGATTTACCTGTGATAGGGTGAGGTATTGTAGTTTTGAAGATAGGAACCGTAATAAGATTTTTTCTACCGTCAGCAATAGCTTTTTGAATAGCGATAATAACTTCTGCAGCTTTAGCACAACCAACGCCGACTTGTCCTTTTTGGTTACCAACGATAACGATTGCACGGAAGCTTAATTTTTTACCGCCTTTAACAACTTTTGTTACACGGCTGATTTGAACAACTCTTTCAGTCCATTCGCTTTGAGGTTTTTCTTCAGAAGTTTCGATTTTTTGTTTTCTTCCTTTACCTCTTCTGCCTCTGGCAGGTTTTTCTTCTGTTTCAGCAGGAGCTTCTGCTGCTTGTTCTGTAACTTCTGCAGCAGTTTCTTCAACTGTTAATTCTTCTTTGTTTTCTAAATCCATTGATTTTATACCTTTCATTTAAAAATTGTCATTCTGAGGCTTTTTATGAGATTCTTCGCCTTACCGGCTCAGAATGACGTGCCGAAGAATCTCGCTAAATTTATTTTATTTTCAAATACGTCAAAATAATGCTGATTGCTGTATATAAGCCCTAAGCCTTTTGAAATCGTATTCGTAAGTAAGTTTTCTGACAGATTTAAATTAACACGAAGATATTTAAAAATCAAGTCTGATGTTACGGCATTGATATATAAGTTTAATCTTAAATAGGAGACCCTGAAACAAGTTCAGGGTGACTATTCTAAATTTACTTAACTTTAAACGGATAATCTTCAGGTATTTTCCAGCCGTTTAGTTGGATAAGAGCGGTACACCACATATTATATGCAGAATTTTTATTACAAGCATATCGATGGTTGCCCGTCAGTACTTCTTTTGTTAATTCAGAAATACCATGTTTATAGGGTTCAAACCCTTTTCTTAAAGTAAATTTGCCATCTGTGTTGGGAGCGAATCTGAATGCAAAAAAGCTTATCCCGCATTCTTGCCGCTGAAATTCTCCATTTTCGTTTTTGGTGATAAATGTTTCTTTATTAAAATTTTTACCATTTGGAAAAAAGAAGTAATCTACAACCTTTGGGTGTGTTTTTCCAACCAGTACACTGCCATCAGTTAAATAAATTGCAATATTGTATCTTCCTGCGGCTTCAAATTCTTCTAACTTTGTATATTTAATATAGGGCAGTATATATTTATCAAAATGTAAACGGCATTCAGAACTGCTGCTTTCGTCATTTTCTTCTCCAAAATTACAGGTATCCCATTCTTCTTTTGAGCCGTTTATTGTTTCTGACAGCATTATCGCCTGATTCATTGTTGTATAAATTTTTTTAAGTTTAGCTTCAACTTCTTTATTATTATATTTTTGAATTAAAGTTGGTATAGTCATTGCTGCAACTATTCCAATTATTCCCAATGTTATCAATACTTCTGCCAAAGTAAACGCTTTTGATTTCATATTTTATACCCCTTAAAACATTGTGTCATGTAGCATTATAACAAATAACCTCCCAAATAGCAATATTTTTATTATGATTATTTGATATATCTTAATCTATGGCTAAGAAAATGGACAAAATTTTCCATAAAAAGTTTGGGCAGAGAGTGAGGTTTCTGCGCAAGGAAAAAGGTTTAACTCAGGAACAGTTGAGTTTTGAAATCGACGCTGATAATTCTTATATAGCTAATATTGAGAACGCGCACAGAGATATCCCGCTTTCACGGGTTAATAAAATCGCAAAAGCGCTCGGAGTTTCTCTTAAAGAATTATTTGATTATTAATTATTTACATTTAAATTCATCCAGAGCTTTTTCAAGCATTTGAATCATTGCATTCTGGAATTGAGAGCATTGTTCTTCGTTTTTTGCTTCAAATCTTAATGTAAACACAGGTTCTGTGTTACTTTGCCTGATAAGTGCAAAACCGCCGTCAAAGACTATTCTCATTCCGTCAAGAGTAATGATGTCTTTAATTTCCGAACCGAAAATATTCTTATCGTTTTCAACATAAGATTTAACGCTTTCCAAAACAGTTTTTTTCAAATCGTTCGGACATGGAAATCTTACTTCAGGAGATGAAAATACGTGTTTGTATGGTTCAAGCATTTCCTGAATTGTAAAATCAGGGTTAAATTTTTTATGTTTTGAAATAATTTCAATAATACGACATCCAGCATAAACAGCGTCATCGAAACCGTAGTATCTGTCTTTAAAGAATGTGTGTCCGCTCATTTCACCGGCAAGAACCGCACCTGTTTTCTTCATCATATCTTTAATGTATCCATGCCCGGTTTTACACATAATAGCTTCACCGTCAGAGTTGTTAATTGTATCATAAAGCACTTGAGAACACTTAACTTCGCTAACTACTTTCGGACAAATTCCTTGTTTTTTATAATCTTCAATTACATCAAGCGCATAAATTAATAAAAGCTTATCGCCTGTTAAAAATTGACCATTATTGTCAATTACGCCGATTCTGTCGCTATCGCCGTCGTAAGCAATTCCTATATCCGCTTTTTCGCGAAGCACTGTTTCTTTTAAAACTTCAAGAGTTTTTTCAACGCTCGGATTCGGGTGGTGATTAGGGAAGGTACCGTCAGGTTCCGAGTAAAGTTCGATAACTTCACAGCCGAGTTCTCTGTATAACTGCGGTCCAACGATTCCGCCTGTTGCATTTGCGCTGTCTACAACCACTTTAACTCCTTCGCCTACTCTGCCGAAGCGTTCTTTCATGTCTTTAATATATGACGGAATTATGTCGTAAGTCTTCACAACGCCTTTTTTGTCCGTAATTTGCGGATTTTCAAAATCTTTAAAAGTATATTCTTTAACTTCTTTGATTTGCGCTTCGTTTAAGGTATGTTTTTCAAAGGTCATTTTCATGCCGTTGTATTCTTTAGGGTTATGGCTTGCCGTAATAATACATGCTGAAATAATATCATGTCCGTCGGTTAAATCTTTCGGAACCCCTACAACTTCCGAATAATATCCTATAGGAGTAGGAGCCAGTCCGAGGTCAACGACATTTGCGCCGGTTGAAGTGATTCCTTCAATCAAGGCTTTGGAAAGTGACGGGGAATGAGTTCTGGCGTCCATACATACGGTTAACCACATATCAGAGGCTTTTTGTCCTGATTTTTCTTCCAAATAAGCTACCAGTCCGCGTCCTGTATGTGTGTATAATTCTTCGGTTATATCTTCGCCGTAAATTCCTCTTATATCGTTTTTACCGAATGCGTGTTCAAATTTTTGCATGTTAAGTTCTCCCCTAATTCGTAACATTATTGTATAATTGTACCATGAAAAGATTTTGTGATTATTTTTTACATAATGAAAAAGCTGCAGCATGGTTATTTATATTACCTGCAATCCTCGGAACCCTTGTGTTTATTATTATTCCTGTAATTTGTTCCTTCGGGTTGAGTTTTGCAAAGTGGGATTTGTTAAATCCGATTGAATTCGTAGGTTTTGCGAATTACAGGGAAATTTTTACGGAGGCTCTGTTTGGCAAAATCTTTTTAAATACCGTTGTTTTTGCAATTGCAACCTCAGTACTTGGTGTTATTATACCGCTGATTATTGCCGTAATATTGAATTCAAAAATCAGGGGTTCTGAATTTTATAAAACGGCCTATTTTCTTCCTTTTATTACGCCTATGATAGTAATAGGAATTGTCTGGCAGTGGATTTTTGATCCTAATATCGGACTTTTGAATAAACTTTTACATATTCATATAAACTG
Source organism: uncultured bacterium (assembly GCA_948433295.1). Taxonomy (GTDB): domain Bacteria; phylum Cyanobacteriota; class Vampirovibrionia; order Gastranaerophilales; family Gastranaerophilaceae; genus Scatousia. Next base: position 24,440 of record CAOJDT010000003.1, on the reverse strand, counting down.
GCTTTATGATACGCATTGGGCACTTCCTGCATTGATTATGGTTTCGGTGTGGAAGCTTATCGGTTATAATATGATAATTTTTTTGTCTTCGCTGAGCGGAATTTCCAACAGCATGTTTGAGGCAGCTAAAATTGACGGGGCAAATCCAGTTGAAACCTTTTGGTATGTTACGATTCCGCTAATGTCTCCAACTATATTTTTTGTAGTGATAATTACTGCAATAAGTTCGTTTCAGGTATTTGATTTAATATATTTAATGACTCAGGGCGGACCGTTGGACAGTACAAATGTCCTTGTATATGCAATATATAAAAATGCGTTTGAATACTTTAACGTAGGCAAAGCCAGTGCAATTGCCTACGTATTGTTTAGTGTTATTCTTGTTCTTACACTTATTCAGTGGAGCTTACGTAAAAAGCTTGTTTATAACGAAACCGACTAATTATTTTTTCAAAATCACATTTTTGAACATATTATTTTTAGGTGCATCGTTACCTATTTTTATAAGTTGTTCAAGTGCGAATTTAAGCGGATTCATTTTTTTGCAGCTTCTATAGATTGAAACTTTATCGAGTACCAAGTCGTCCATACTTTCAACAATAATGGAAGTTGGTTTGAGTTTATACCTTGTAAAACTTACAAAAGGTCTGCCATCGTTCTCTCCGAGATCAAATCTTAATCTTGTTTGAAGCGCGCTTTTATCAATGTTTTTACGTGACTGATTGAGTTTGTCGAACTTTCCATGTTCAACAGCATAGTCGGCAACCTGTTTTAATGCTTCACTGTGTAAATATTTTGCCTGAAAGGCAGGGCTGTGTTGTATAGGGGTAATATTCATTTTTCTCCTTAGAACAATGCATCAATCTTACGACCTAAAGTGTAATCAGGCGCAGATTTTACAAAGAATCTGTCTGAAATTGCTTTTGCAGTGTTAGCAGTTCTTGCCGGTGTCATGATTTTATCACTTGCAAAAAGACGTTTATAATCAGGACTTTTTATGTCTGCCAAAGAGTCTATTGTTTCTGAATTAAACGTATCGAAATAAAGAGTTTTTTCGTTATACAGATTTGTTACGCTATATTCACCGTCTTCATTTTTAGAGAGCAAAAGCGCCACATTTGAGTGTCTTTTTGATAAATTATTTAAAGCATTAACATATTCTTCTTCATTGCCGTTTTTGATTTCGTCTTTCGTCAAATTCAAAATAGCTTGGTTTCTAACAAATTTTGCCTGAAAACTCTGTGTATTGTTAATTTTATTAATATTCATTTGTTCTCCTTTATTCTTCTTTATTATTTAGCTTTATACATAAAATTCTTTGGTTATTGCATTTGTCTCCTGTGAGCAGTCGCAGCCGTCAAAAACGTTTTTATGAATCTTAGATGTTGGACGAGCAATTTCATTTACTGTGTTTGTTAAATTACCGGTATAGTCTATTGTTCCAAAAGTACCTGTTCTTTCGTTTACTACTTTATAGGTTTTACCATCCGAAAGAAGTTTTACATCAAGAATATCTCCGTCATGAATTGCATTTAAATTACTCAAGGCATCTTTATATGCATAATATCTGCCATGTGCAATTTCATTTTTTGTTAAATTTTCAATATGAGCGCTATTTCTTAGTTTTGCCTGAAATGACGGCTGTACTGAAGTAATATTAATTGTCATGTTTATTCTCCTTACAGTATACGATTAATAAATGACTGTGATAATTATTTTTTGCCATTTCGTAAATCTTTGTAACAATCACGAAGTATTTTTAAAGTTTTTTTGATTCTAACCGTAATTAAAAATATAGTTACGGAGAGTGTGTATTATGTACGAAGATTTAAAAAAAGAACAAATTATTGTTGAATTAAAAGATTTGGTTAATAAAGCGGAAGAATTCAAAACAGATGTTGATTGCTATTGCGAATTTATGCGCGAAACATTTCTTGCAACTTCGGGATTAAATTAGTCATAAGTGTAATGTAAAATTTTCATATATAATTTAACATTAGTGTACTATGAAAATTGTTATTATAGGCGGCGTTGCCGCAGGGGCTAAGGCAGCCGCTAAGTGCAGAAGATTACTGCCGGATGCGGAAATTAATCTATATACGGACGATACGCATGTGTCATACTCAGCGTGCGGTATACCATATTATGTAGAGGGAAATTTTGAAGATTATCAAATGCTTCTTGTGCGTTCTCCCGAAGAATTTGCACAGCAAAATATCTATGTTCATCTTGAGCATAAAGTATCTAAAATACTGCCTGCCTGCAAAAAGGTTCTTGTGGAGAATCTTAAAGATAAAAGCGCTTTTCTTGTTGATTATGACAAGCTTATAATTGCAACCGGTGCAAGACCTTTTGTACCGCCCATAAAAAATATTGCGCTTAATAATGTATTTACCGTAAGAAGAATCGAAGATGCCATCGCAATAAGGGAGAAGGTTAAAATCTCCAAGAATGCAGTTATTGTCGGTGGCGGATATATCGGTGTTGAAATGCTTGAAGCCTTTGTTCGTCAGGGGCTTCATGTGACATTGCTTGAACGCGATGAACATATCATGTCAATTTTTGATAAAGACATGGCACAGATTATCAAAGACCAACTTATGGCACTTCCTGACAGAAATTTTGAAATTCTTACAGGTGAAACTGTTACCGAGTTTATTGGAGATAATAACGGAGTTAATGGTGTTAAAACAAGCAGCGGTCGTGAATTTGAAGTTGATATGGTTTTAATCTGCGCTGGCGTGGTACCTAATGTTCAAATTGCTATTGATGCGGGAATTGCACTGGGCTCAACGGGTGCAATTAAGGTTACGCCGCGAATGGAGACTAATATTACTGATATTTATGCATGCGGCGACTGTGTTCAGGAGTTTAATACTATTTCCAAGGCGCCAATGTGGATGCCTCTGGGTTCGAATGCAAATAAAGAAGGTCGTTGTGCCGCAATGAATGCTTGCGGATTTCCTGAAGAATTTGCGGGAATTCTAGGCTCTTCTGTTACCAGATGTTTCAGATTAACAATGTCTTTAACGGGATTAACAGAAAAACAAGCCGCTGAGGCAGGTTTTGAACCTGTATCTGTCATAGTAAATAAATATGATAAGGTAGGCTATATGCCTGATGCTAGTAATATTACGCTAAAACTTATTGCGGATAAGAAAACAGGACTTTTGCTCGGAGGTCAGGGAATTGGTGCAGGCGATACCGACAAACGGATTAATACGCTTGCGACGGCGCTTCTGGCAAAATTAACCGTGGAAGAATTCTTTAATAACGATTTGACTTATGCACCGCCGTTTTCGCCGACGATTGATCCGTTATTAAATGCCGCACAAATTTTAATGACTAAGGTCGACAAACACGATTAAAATTTAAATAATTCCGACAGTTCTATTTGTAAGACCTTGGCAATTAATCTTATTCTTGAAAGCGGAATATCGTTCCGCGCATTTTCTATATTTGAAATATATGAGTTATCGGTTCCGATTTCAAAGCTTAGTTCTTCCTGTGTCATACCTTTTTCAAGACGAAGGAACTTTATTCGCTGACCGAATTTCTTATGAAAAACTTTACTGAATTTTTTACTCATATATTAAGATATATCAATAAATTACGAGAATACTATGAGTATTTTTAAAGTTTTATGGTATAATAATAATAAAGAAAGGGGTTTGAGGTATGAAAAATATATTTTATTGTAAAAAATTTGCATTCACATTAGCCGAGGTCTTAATCACGCTCGGCATAATCGGAGTCGTAGCAGCACTGACACTTCCGACACTAATCGCGAACTATCAGGAAAAAGCGCTTGAAACTCAATATAAAAAAGCGAAGACGGTAATAGCAAACGGCTATAAAATGATGATGGCAAAGGAAGAGACATATGAGGTTTCGAATTTGTCATTTATGCAGGATGGAACAAAATTGTCGAAAGATCATCGCGTAACGTTTAATATATTGAAAGACGGAACGAATGATGAAATGACGAACCTGCCGGAAAGTTATTCAATAGAGGGGGAATCGTTAAAATCTCCGTTCCGGTGGTCAGATGTGCCGTATTTGTTTGTAACGACGGACGGAATGTTGTATGGCGTAAAGCCTTCAGAAGATAAAACTTCATTTGATGTTTTTGCCGACGTAAACGGAAATAAGAATCCTAATAAGGTAAAGAAGGACTTGTATAAGTTTAAATATACCGGTTCAGGAAAACTCTCAGATGTATCGGATGATTTAGCAAAGGTAAACGAATGCACAGTGGATAATCCGTCAGGCTGTACGACCGAAGAAGCCTGCAGAGCATTGCCTGATGGTCCTGATGTTGATTATGAGTATTGTATTTACTGGACTTACGATGGTCGATGCGAGAAGACTAGGTGTGCGGAGTAAGTTATAGCAAAGTTTTAATATATTTTACCGCGCCTTCTCCCATAGAAAAACAGCTGGATTGAACTCTCAAAGCGCCTTGAGCCATAAAGTCGGCAGAAAGACATCTTCCCGCTACAAAAAGATTATCAATATCAGCAGACATGAGCGATTCAATCGGAAGTTGATATTCCCGGTATGTCTGCAGTGTAGATGAATTCTTTTTGCTTGAATGAACATCTATCGGATAATCAGATATAACAACAGGATTGTCAAACTTTTTACCGGATTTCAAATCTTCGAGAGTATAAACATATTTACCTTTAATACGTCTGGACACCCGAATTCCAAGCATATCGGCAATATTTGAAATATAGGCTTTTTCAAAGCCCGGAAGATATTCCCTGCAAAATTTTTGTAATCTTAATATGCTCTGACGCGCATCAAATAAGGATTTTGAGACATTTTTAACCTCAAGAGAGTTATTCCCATCAATAATTCGAGGACAATTAAAAGCCACAGAATCAGGCATTCCCGCTATGGTAAATACCTGAAAATAATTGGTATCAGAGGGTTTTAAGATACCCTTACCGACAGCATCTTCAAATAATGGTGCCAATGCCCAATGTTTATTCGTATCCCATGTATATGCCGTAGACAAGTGAATTTCGGCATCTATATGCTCAACAGTCGTTACGTTTCTGTCTTTATCAAAGTCTGCGAGCCACTTTGAAAAACGTTTTAAATCAACACCGCCCATTATAAATCTTAGAGTTACAGGCTGAAATTCTTCTTTTTTATCCAAAAATTTACAACCCGAAATTTTTCCGATTTCGCAATCACCCGTTGCATCAATTACATATCTCGCCCCGATAGATACCAATAATTCATTATTGCCATTATGTATCTTCTCGTTATATACTGATAAAATTTCGCTTAAAATTTCAATACTCTGAATCTTTCTGTCAGAAAGTGTTACCCCTGTTATATGAGTATCAAAAAGCACATCTACTCCTGCTTTTTGCATAAGATTATCCAATGCAATTTTTGTAAGTTCAGGATTAAACCAGGCGGGATTATCTTGATAAGTTGTTTGTCCGCCAAGAGTGCCAAGTTCGGCAATTAATGCTTCCTTAAATTCAGTATTTATCTGATTTTTACCCGAACGCATTACGGGCACTACAAGACCCGACGTAATTGTACCGCCCAGATGGATATTTTTTTCTATTAAAAGTATTTTTAATCCGAGTTTTCCTGCCGTATAAGCCGCTGCACAGCCTGCTGTTCCACCGCCGATTACGACCAAATCATAATTCTTCATAATTTAATTATAAATTTATATAGAAAAAGGGCAATTTTTTAAATAATATTAAAATTTAATCGGATAATCATCTTTAATTTGCCATCCGTCACCGCCGATAAGCGCCGAACAAGCTTCTAGACTTCCTGTGCCATTTTTACATTGCTCTATCAAAGCATACCGTCCATCTTTCATTAATTGGTAATTAGGAATTCTTCCACTTGTATATAGTATAAACCGTTCTTTCCCTAACGATTTTTTAATTTCGCTAAGAGATTCGTTCACATTTTTGCAAGCTTTATGCGTTAAACAAACAATAAAATATGTGTTATACCATCCTTCAATCGCAGGGTCACGCCAATCTCTGAAAAAATAAAGTGCAGTACCGTCTGTAAGATATGCAAAAGCCCCCTTTTCTCCTTTTTCAATTTTACTTATTTTCATATAGGGTTTATAGTACTTATTAAACATTTCCAGTGCTATATCTGGATTATAAGCATCAAATGCTTCCCTGTAATTTCCATATTCAGCTATTCCCATATTATATGCCTGACCAATTGTAGAAGAAGCCTTTTGTAATTTAGAAATTACAACTTTTTTCTGATGTTTTTGAATCAGCGTCGGCATTGTCATTGCTGCAACAACACCTATAATTCCAAGTGTTATTAAAACTTCCGCAAGTGTGAATGCTTTTTTCATATCCCTCCATTTAAAGTTTTTTAAACTTTTTATTGCAAATATTTTCAATATATTGACTATATATACAATAATTATAGCTCACCTTATAAAAATTGTCAATATTGTCAATAATTTGTAGAATATAACAAAGGATTGATTATGACAGCTAAAGAGTTTGTTAAAATATTACTTGCAAAGGAATGCATAACACTAAAGGAGTTAGCCAGACTTGCTACGGAAAACGGTGTAAAAAAGTATACACTCGATGGTCTTTCTCATAAATTAGGACGCGGAACACTGGATTTTGAAGAATTTGAATATTTCGCGAAACTGCTAGGATATGAAATTGTTCTAAAAAAAATTTCGGATGACATATAACAACTTATAACGCTAAGATATATACCAATAAAATTATTTGTCAGACTTATACGTTTTTATATATTTAGAACTTGATAATAAATCAGATTTTTCAACTTCTGTCTTGTGAGCCTTGAGAATTTCGTCATTAAGCCCGTTTAAATTTTCATCACGATAAAATATACCCGCTTTTGTTTTTAAAAGCCCTAAATCGTATCCTGAGAGTTCATGTTCAATAAGAGTTTTATTTTTTACAGCAACAGTGCCCGTAAATTTATTCAGAGTAGGGTTAAATATTTTTCCTACAAAAAATCCTGCGTGAATAAATGCGTTTCTTACAGCTGCAGAATTTGAATAAGTTAGAATCATTCCGTTTTCATCCAAGTGCTCATAAAGAAGTTTAAAAAATTCCAAACTCCAAAGTGCAGGACATTTTGCAGGGGTAAAAGCATCTAAAAATACAAAATCATATCGATTTTTATCACCAAGCAACTCCCTGCGAGCATCCCTAATTTTAAGGTCAAAAATAAAGTCCTTTGAAATAGAGGCTTTTAAATCGGTTTTATAACGTTTTGATAGGTTCCGATAATATATATTATGTAAGAAGGCATTTAAACGCTTTAGAGGGGTACAAACGTCCCTCTTATTTTTATCAAATTTGAATAAACGGCAAATATGAGGGTCAAAAAACATTCTGTATTTTTTGTCATTCAATAATCGTGATATTTCGCTATTTTCAAAAATTTCAGGATGATTTTCAGTAATTTTTTTATAAAACAAAAGGTTAATGCCATCTGAAAATTCAATTTTATATTTTGGAGGCTTATTGAGCATTCTGGATATTTTTTCATTCTCAAACGGTAATTTGTAATTTTTCGGAAGACGTTTTTTATTACAAATTACAAATGGAGAAAGAAAAGCTAAAATTTCATCAACATCAATTGCCTTTATATAAATTTTAAAATTTCTTTCATCATGATTAAAATGCGTTGCGTTTTTAACCAATGCGTTATTGGTATCTATCTTATCGTTATATTGTTCTCTTAAAATATTATCAGTATATCTCGTGGCGTTATATATATTTTGTATGAAAAAATTTGCAAAACTTTTTGAGTTGTATCCGATTCCGAAACAAATATCAAGAATTTTTATTTTGGAATTTTTATCAAAAAATTTTTCTAAGTGCGAAGGCAAAATAAATTTTTCATACGCCTCTGTTAATGCACCGTATGTTGAGTGGTATATATCATTATCTTTCTCTGAGTACAGCCCTACAGAGCCGTCATTTGTGAAATACGGGTATAATTTATACATAAACCCATTATAGCGTGGATATTAGGGTATTCAAATATGTTAAATATCGCAATATATTACAAATGAGGGAAAATCTGGTTGATTTTTTATGTTTATGATACAATATCGGTGTAAAGTAATGAGGAAGATATGAAAGTAAGTGTAAAAGTACCCGCTACCACTGCGAATTTAGGCCCCGGATTTGACTGCCTGGGTATGGCTTTGCCTATATATAATACGGTTACTATCGAAGAAACTGTTTTGCCGGGAACGGGTGTCGAAATAAATGTTATTGCCGAAAATGACTCTGCAGATGAGTTTTCGCTTGAACATATTCCTATGGACGAGAACAGCATTATTTATAAGGCTGTCGAACTCTTGTACAATTCAATAGGTCAATCGCCTACAGAATTAAAAATAACAATTCACTCGCAAATCCCTATTGCAAGAGGTTTGGGCAGCAGTGCATCCGTAATTGTCGGCGGATTAATTGCGGCTAATGAGTTACTGGGAAAACCCGCAGATGAGGCGGCACTGCTTTCTATAGCAACAGAAGTTGAAGGGCATCCTGACAACGTAACCCCTGCCATAATAGGCGGTTTGACGATTTCATCAAGCGAAGATGACGGCAGTATCGCTTACAGAAAAATCGAATGGCCCGAGGAATGGACTTTAACGGTTTGTATTCCGGAATATGAACTCGCTACCGATATTTCACGTTCCGTTTTACCTAAAGAGGTACCTATGCAGGACGCTGTTTATAATGCGCAGCGTATGGGAATGTTTATGCAGGCAATTCATACTAAAGATTCCGAACTTATGAAAATAGCACTGAAAGATAAACTTCATCAGCCATACAGAATGAAATTGGTTCCGGGACTTGAAAAAATTGCCGAAAAATTAAAACATGAAGATAATGTCTTAGGATGTGTTTTGAGCGGAGCAGGTCCTTCTATACTTATAATTTCGGAAAAAAATAATTTTGATAAAATTAAATCTATTGTGCGTGAAGTCTGGACTGATTTGAACGTTAAAGCCGAAATTATTACGCTTCCTGTTGAAAATAACGGCGCTCAGGTTCTTACTCAGGAAGATTAACATTTCGAGTAATGAAATCTAATTTAAATAAGAAATACTTATAAATATGTCTATTAAATTCTTCGCTATAGCATGAAGAACGACAGGAAAGGTATTTTTATGTTTGTAAGTGTTTCAGACAAATGTGTGGGCTGTGGTATCTGCACGGCATTAAGTCCCGAAGTATTTGATATGATAGGGAATTATGTTATCGCAAATCAGAATAAGGTCTGCGGAAATGAAGAAAGTTGCCTGGATGCCGCAATAAGTTGCCCTTACAATGCAATTAATATTCATGAATTATAGGCAATAAAAAAGGTTCGGCGGTGACCGAACCTTTTTGTTTATTAACCTTGACCTGTGTAATCTGCGACCGCATCTTTTCTGTCTTGTTTTTCCATTGCCTTCGCTGATTCTTCTTGTTCTTTGACTGTTGCAAGTCTTGTTTCAATATTTGCTTTTTCAATCGCAAGAGATTCTTCCAATTGTTGAAGCGGTTCAAGCTGCATTTGTCTGAATTGATCGAAATTTTGTTCTTGCAAAAATTTCTGTTGAGTAAAGAACACTGAATTATACTGTTGTGCTTGTTGATACATTAAATTAGCCTGTTGAAGTTGTGTTGACTGTGATGTATCAATCGGATTAGTGCCGTTAGCAGGACCAAAACTACCCATACCCTGGAAGATTGAAGAATAAGCTCCTGCATTGGCTGCTTGCATACTTGCATTCAACATTTGATTTTGTGATTGTTGCATTTGCGTCAGGCGTTTTTCCATCTCCCCAACTTGTTTTTGAACTTTGTTGTGGCGCATGGTTATACTGGTCAACTGGTGCTGCAATTGGAGCCGCAGTTTCGCCGAATACATTTTAAGATATCCGCCTGTTAAGAAACCCATGTCTTATCCTTTGTGTTTAGTCCTCGTATATACATAAAGTATATATTTTGTTGAAAATTGCCTTTTTGAAATATTTTTCTTAATATTTCTTTACAAACATTTCTTAGACAACTAACTGTTAGGCTATTATACTGAATTGTACAGTTGAAATATAAATATTTTTTCGTTAGAATTTGTTTAAAGATAAGGAGAGGTAATGTTAAAACGATATTTTAACGTAAAAAATATTATATTTTTAATTTTGGTAGCATTCCTACTATATATTATGCCCAAAATCAGCGGTATAATACTGTTATTCTTTGCAGCGTATGTAATTGCATGTGCTCTTAATCCTTATGTTTCAAAATTACAGAAAAAATTCAGCAGGAACGCCGCATCGATAATTGCGGTTTCTTTGAGTACAGCGGCAGTAATTGCTGTATTTATACCGATTATGTTAATTGCTTTTAACGAAATTCGGGCATTTATATTATTTTTCCCGCAAAAAATGCTGACTGCAATTAATTATCTGACCTCTTTCAGCATTTTCGGATATAAACTATCCGATTTAATTTCGATAGATAACGTTATGGGAGCCTCCACTGATGTTGCACAAAATATAGTTAACCAATCCTGGACAATTACACTCGGAATATTTCAGGTAATGGTGTTAATTGTAGCGCTCACCATGATTATATATTATCTGCTTGCGGATAAGGACTATTTGAAGAAAAAATTTATTGAATTCTTTCCTGAAAACCTTAAAGAAAAAGCTTCTGATATTTTGACATCAATAAGCAACAGAGTCGGCGGTTATGTAAGAGCCCAGCTTTTATCAATGATTTCTGTAGGCTTGATGATGACTGTAGTTCTTGTGATTCTGGGAGTGGATTATTCAATGCTTCTCGGGCTTATTACGGGAATTTTGGATATAATTCCGCTTCTGGGGCCTACAATAGCTTTAGGTGTAATACTTCTTGTTGCATACCCTTTGGGTTTGGTAAAAATCATTATAATTATCGCGGGATTTCTTCTTGTTCAGCAATTGTCAAATTATATTGTCAGACCTATTTTATTTGGAAAATTTATGCAATTACACCCTCTGATGATATTTTTGGCACTTTTCTTATCCGAACAGTTTCTAGGGTTCTGGGGCGTAATCCTCTCTCCTGCCATTGCCGCAACGGTTTGCGTTCTTATTGATGAACTCTATCTTGCGCCTATAAATTCAGATAAAGTTGAGGATAAGGCGTAATGCAAACAAACGATATATTTTTATACAATCCGATACGAGAAAAAAATGCCGATTTTAATATGTGGATGGCTTTTCCCGGTCCCGAATCCTTTGCATTATCATCTCTCGGTTTTTTATGGATGTTTAAAAATATTGATGAAATAGAAGATGTTAATATTCAAATAGTTTGTTCCGATACAAAAAGTGTTAATCATAAACCTGCAGATATAAGTTTAATAGGCTATTCTTTTACTTTTGATACCGACTTCCTTTCTGTTTTTGAAATGCTTGACAGGTACAATATCCCTCTGAAGTCAACGGATAGAGGAGAAGAATTTCCTTTAATTTTTGCAGGCGGACCCGTTGTTTCAGCCAATCCTATGCCTTATGTTGATTTTTTTGATTTTTTCATAATCGGCGACGGCGAGGATATAAATCTTAAAGTTGTTCAGATATGTAAAGAGAATAAAGATAAGCCTAAGAAAGAAATTTTACGACTTCTGAATGAATTGGATGGAGTATTTGTACCTTTGGAAGAAAAAAAACACGTGACAAAGCTTACAAAACGCCTGGAAGAATGTATTTATACTCCTATATTAAGTGAACGAGCATTCTTTAAAAATACCTTTATTCTGGAAGTTGCAAGAGGATGCGCAAATCGCTGCGGTTTTTGTTTAGCGTCTTATCTGAATCTGCCGCTCAGATTTATGCCTTATGAAGACATTATTAAAGTTATAGAACTAGGGCTTTCTCATACGGATAAGATAGCGCTTTTAGGTGCGCAATTGAGTGCACACCCGCAATTTGATAAAATTTGCGAATATATTCACGAAAAAATTCAAAACGGACAAAACATTGAAATGAGCGTATCCTCACTTCGCGTTGATGCGATTACACCGAAAATACTTAAAACTCTTACCGCAGCAGGGCAAAAGAATATTACACTCGCAATTGAGGCAGGGAGCGAACGTTTACGCAAAGTTATAAACAAAAACCTAACCGAAGAACAAATCATGCAAGCCGTGCAAATTGCAGTGGATGCAGGATTAAAGGGCTTTAAGTTCTACGGAATGCTCGGGCTTCCGACCGAAACTCAAGAAGATTTGGATGAAATGATTGCCCTTGCAAGAAAAATTAAACAGGCACATAAAGGATTTAATATTTCATTCGGATTCTCAACTTTCGTGCCGAAACCGAATACTCCTTTCCAATGGTTTGGAAGAGAAAACACGAAATCTTTGGAAGAAAAGGCTGCTTATTTGAAAAAAGAAATGCACAAATTGGGTATTGAGATTTCTGTATCAAGTGCGAAATGGGATTATTGGCAAGCTGTGCTTTCGCGCGGAGATGAATCTTTTACAGAATTTCTTATTGAGGTTTACAAAAACGGCGGAAAACTCGGCGCATTCAAGTCTGCAGCTAAGAAAAATCATATAAATGCCGATTATTATGCACTTGAAAATTATCCTTTTGATAAAGATTTACCATGGGATTTCATTGATATTCGTCCCGGAAAAGAATTTCTTATAAAAGAAAATAATCGTCTTTTGAATTACAAAGGAGTGTAATCGGAATAGACAAGACTTTTCCAGCTTTCATAATAACTAATCTGGGTTGCGCTTCCCGTTTTAATATAAATATGCTGCAACGAAGAATGCGGAATATTCAAAGCATCACAAATAACCGCCTTAATTACATCAGGATGGGTTACGATAATAATACGGCTGTCTTCGTTTTCTTCAACAATTTTTTCAATTGACGCCGAAACTCTTTTAATAAATTCGGTTACACTTTCGGCATCTTCAGGAGTTCTTTTGTCGGGTTCATTAATCAATCGTTGCAACAAATCAGGTGTTTGCAGCTCAACCTGTTGAAACGTTTTTCCGTTAAAACTTCCGCATTTGCGAGGCGATAAAGTCTCAATAATATCAAAATCTTTTTTATAGACCCTTGAAACCATTTTAGCCGATTGTAAACATCTTGTAGCAGGCGAAGAGTATATTTTATCATTTTTTACGCCGCGTTTTTTCAAGTAATCGCAAATTTTAGTCATTTCTTCGTAACCAGCCTCATTTATAGGCGGATAATTATCCGAGTCCGAAAACATAAATTCTTCGGAATATATCGTTGCGCCGTGGCATATAAAAGTTATTTTACATTTTCTGTTGAAATACATATTTTTTTTCCTTTTTTATTATTATAACACATATTTTACGTTTTTGGTGTATTATGTAGAAAAGCGAATTTAAGGAGATTTATTATGAGAGGAAAAGCTTTTACATTCGGAGATAACATTTCAACAGACCATATAGCACCCGGACGTTTGTTCCACTTACGTTCTAACCTGCCGGAATTTGCCAAACACGTTCTGGAAGATGCTGATCCGGATTTTGCATCCAAAATGAAGAAGGGAGATTTTGTAGTTGCGGGAAATAACTTTGGATTAGGCTCTTCAAGAGAACATGCACCGCAGATTATTAAAATTGCAGGTGTGGGCGCTGTTATCGCAAAATCTTTCGCGAGAATTTTTTACAGAAATGCAATTAACATCGGGCTTTTGGCAATCGAATGTGACACGGACGGTATTAATGCAGGTGACGAACTCGACCTTGATATTGAAAAAGGCGTGTTAAAAAACCTCACTAACGGCGCTATTATACCAATTGAACCGCTGCCTCCAGTTATGATTAAACTTCTTGAAGACGGTGGTCTTGTTGAACATATTAAGAAAAACGGCGATTTTAAACTTGTATGACGGATAATGCTGTAAAATTACGGTCAATATTTTACGGAGGCGGATTCCTTACCGCGTCTTTGTATGGTTTTACTTCATATTCCCATGCATGTGAAGGTCGTTTGCTGACAATGCTTCTTCAGTTTGCAGTAACAGGACTGCTTGCATTGTTGTGTCTTGAATATATATGCGAGCTTCAAAACTCAGAAAACGAACTTCTCACTAACTTTCGGCAATATTCTGACATATATGAAGCAGATGCGGATGAAAAGGTTTCCGAGGCATTGAAATCTTTCTTTGACCTTGATGACGAGCCAAATAATCTCCTAATAAACGAGAACATTTGCGCAAAACTCAACGGTAAAATATATTCGTTATCTAATATTGATGCATACTGTAATGGCGGCAAACATTTCTCAGGGCTGGTTTTGAGTGCGCCGATTGAGATGTCTTCAAAACACATTCTGGCTGCAGGAAAACAAAATGCAATGTCTGTTGTTAATACGAAAGAATTTATATACTCTGACACCCCAAATAGTATTGCGGTTTTTAATTCAAAAGACAGTGAGCATTGCAAAATTCCCGACGATTTATTAAAAATTATAAACAACTTGCAGGCTGACTTGAATACAGAGTCAATTTTTTGTTCAATTCGGAATAACATGTTACAAATAGTAATAAAGACAAATAAATCTTATAAAGACTCGGCTTCTGCTATTTACGGAGTAATGTGCAATCTCAGCCTCCGTAGTGCGTCGAAAGGAGAAAATCATGAACAGATTAAGGTTAGTGAAAAAGTTCGCCAAATTGAAAAATATAAATAATCTTACGATTTTAGATAAATCTCTTGTGGCACTGAGCACTATACTATTTTTCGTGTCTATAATAAGTATTGTTGCGGGGCGTAAGTTTGCAGATAGCCGCACAACGTGGATTGAAGGATACGGTCCTGACATTTTCAGCTACATTGATGATATTTTTTTCTTCCATCAGCTTACTTATGGCGTATTAGGATTAGTTGCAAGCTTAATTTTAATTCACATTGCGTTAAAAAAGTAGGATTACTGTTGACATTCGGGTATGTGCGTTGTTTAATTAAAGTGTCACTGTCGGAATTTTCGTGCTGGAAAAGCTGCGGTGACAGTGAAGCAGAGCCGAACCGGAGTGGGACGGTAAGATAGCAGGGTTCCCCTTAAATCAGAGTCCTAGTTTTCCGAAAAGATGGCTCGTTGAACCGGAATGCGTAAGGGTTTCAGGATTCAATCTTCACAAATACAGTTACTAATTAAAGGAGAAAACAATGCCTACAATTAATCAGCTTGTACGTCAAGAACGTAAAAAGCTTACAGACAAAACAAAATCTCCTGCTTTGATGGATTGTCCTCAAAGACGCGGAGTATGTACAAGGGTTTACACTACAACCCCTAAAAAACCGAACTCAGCTTTGAGAAAAGTTGCAAGGGTTCGTTTGACTAACGGATTTGAAGTTACTTCATATATCCCTGGTATCGGTCACAACCTCCAAGAACACAGTGTTGTTCTTATCAGAGGCGGCAGGGTAAAAGACCTTCCGGGTGTTCGTTACCACATTATCCGTGGTACTTTGGATACTGCAGGTGTTGCTAACCGTGCACAAAGCAGATCTAAATACGGTGCTAAGAAAAACGCTAAAGGAGGTAAGAAATAATGTCCAGACGTTCTAAACCGGCTAAAAGAATACCTTTAGCAGATCCGGTATACAACAGTGTTGATATATCAAAATTTATTAACCGCATCATGAGACGCGGTAAAAAATCTATCGCTGAAAAAATCTTCTATTCTACAATGGAAAGAATTGAAGAAAGAACTAACGAAAAAGCTATGGAAATTTTCCAAAAAGCGATGACTAACGCAACTCCGTTGTTGGAAGTTAAAGCAAGACGTATCGGTGGTTCTACTTACCAAGTACCTATCGAAGTTAAAGCAGACAGAGGTTTCGCTCTTGCTTCTTCTTGGTTAATCGAATCAGCTAAAAAACGTGGCGGTAAATCTTTCATCGATAAATTAACTAACGAATTAATCGATGCTTCAAACGGACAAGGTTCTGCTTGCAAGAAACGTGAAGATACCCACAAAATGGCTGAAGCTAACAAAGCTTTTGCTCACTACAGATATTAATTTTATATCTATAATAAAAAGAGTTCCGAGATTTCGGGACTCTTTTTTATATCAAACTTTTTAATACCAGAAGTAAAGTGTTCAATTTTGGTGCATTATTTTTTATCAATGTTAGATGATCAATAATCTGTTTATATAGAATTTCAATTTCTTTATCATCAGAAACAGCAAACAATTCGTTAATTTGAACATTTAAAACATCAATAAGTTTTTCAAGTGTTTTACCCGAGGCAAAACCGTTTCCTGTTTCAATTAAACTAAGAGATTTAACCTCCAAACCTATCATCTCCGCAAGCTCTTCCTGCTTCAAGCCCTTTGACTTTCTTATTTTTTTTATATTACTTCCAAGTACAACACAAATTTTATTCTTCATAATTACTCCTATTTTTAATAGTAGTGTTAAGAAATAATAAGTAAACCCAGTTAAACACCTAGACAATATACATAAAATACCGTATAATATATAAAATGGATATAAAAAAGATCGGAGTATTTTAATGGGGTTCTTATGCAAAAACGGATTTACTTTATCTGAAGTTCTTATTGCAATATCAGTTCTTGGTATTGTTGCGGTTATGACCGTACCGGGAATGCTTGAAAAAGCCGAGTATAAGGATCTTGATGGCAAAATGATGAAAGCAAAAGCTCTTGTTGCTAACGGATACCAATTAATGCTGCACAAACAAGAAACCACAAATGTACAAAGTTTACCGTTTTTAACAAGCTGTAACCAGATGAATAACAGTTCTTGCGTATCAAAAGAACATAAAGCGACATTTATAGTCCTAAAAGATACTTCCGGAGATTTAGATTTGGAAAAATTAAATCTCAAATATGCTGTTACAGGTATGTCAAGACCTTCACCATTTGAATGGAACAATATAAAATATATATTCAAAACTCCTGATGGTATGACATTTGGCGTTCAACCGGACGAAGACTTTTCAAATTTCAATGTATTTGTAGATGTAAATAGTGACAAAAAGCCAAATACAGTTATGAGAGACCTTTTCAAATTCAGAATGTCACAAGAAGGAGGAAAAGTCTTTGATGTGAGCAGCGATCTTATTCCTGTATTAAACTGTAGTATAGAGATACCGGGAGACTGCGAAACCAAAGAACAATGTGATTCGTTGAAACCTCCTTACCCGTTCTATCCTCACTGGGATGGTGCGTGCCGCATTGAAGTTGCCAAATAATAAAATATAATGAATACTTTAAATAAAATCAAACCCATATACTTATTTATAATTCTATATGCAGTTTTTGCAATATTCTGCTTTGGATATGTAAGTGTATGGGCTTTTGATTTATTTAAATACCAGGATATTGAAAAATTTTTATTTAAAATTATATGCTATATTTGTATTATTTTTAATTTATTTGTTTATAAAGTTTATACCGTTAAAAAGTTTATACTTCATCTTTTATTAACTTGCGGAGTGTTGACTGTTTGCCATAGTATTGATAATTATCATTTATGTTGGCTGTGGTTTTATTTACTTGCAATTCCTCCGGTAAGCTTTAATAAAATATCCAAAATAGCATTAGCCGTAACTACGGTAATGATGTCAGTAATTGTTATACTTGTAGGTTTAGGATACGGCGATAATGAAATGATACTGAGACCTACGACAATGATTCAGCGATATTACTACGGATTTGTCAACCCGAACATATTTGCGGCGTCACTTCTTCAAATTTGCATGGCACTTGTATACATAAGATGGAAAAATATAAGAAGCATCGATAATTTATTTATGTTTTCGGTTTTGTGTTTAACGTTTTTCTTTACAAATTCAAGAACAACAGCGCTTCTTATTATTTTGTTGATGGCAGCCGCAAATATTGCTCAAAAAATGTCAAATAAGAATGCGTTAAAAGTTGCTAATGTATCAGCAGTAGCTTCTTTAATATTTTGTCCTGCAATTTCATTTATTATTACTCAAATGTATTGTAATGCCTCTCGTTTAGCATTATGGATTGATGAACTTGTTTCTTACAGATTTAGAAATTTATGTTATTGCATGGCAACATTACCTGTAAACGTCTTCGGAACCCAAGTCAAAATTGATAAAGATTTAATGGTATTGCATAACTTGTACGGAACATTACTGGTGCAATACGGAATCTTTACCTTAGGATTGTTTTTGGCGGGATTTGCTTTTATTATCAGAAAGGCATACCTTAAAAAAGATATTCCGTTCCTGATAATAATGATTATATGCTTAATTCAGGGTATTTCTGAAAATTATTTAATTACACCATATATAAACTATGCATTTCTAGCTTTTTCGGGTCTTTTGAACAACACCGAATTATTTGAAAAATCATAGTTTTTTTGCGTCATGTTCAGGGTCAGCTGTCGTTTTTATTCCGTATGCGTCTTCAAGAGTAGCTTGAACAGACGGATTTATTACATTCGGCGCACAGTTTGAAAGGTAAACATTTTTTGCACCATTTTCTTTAAGTGCAATAATCTTTGAAATTGACCCTGCATCACATTTTGTAACAAAAATTGAAACTCTGTCGGATGATTTCGGAATCATTCCAAACAAATACGTAAGAATTTCGTACACAATTGCAACATTGTTACCTACATTAATTGTGAGTGTATCTTTATAATCCAAATTGTATGAAAAACTTATGACCAGAGTTTTTTCAGGCAAATGTCTGCTCAGAGTTTTAAAATAATTTTCCTGTTGACGTGAATGGTTTGCTATACCTATAATCACGAGTTTTTCAATTTCATTATTAGTGAATTTTTCGAAAATTCGGTTTAATTCACCTTTAAGAATTTCCGTATCAAAACCGACATTTTCAAAATCTCTTTTTTGACCTTTAGCAAAACCTTTTGCTTCAAGTGCGGATTTTATAACTTTTCTAAAATCATTATTTACAATCTGAACAACACCCTGAGGCTTGAATTTTTCAGTTGTAAAAAGTCTGCCGCGATAGAGGTATTCAATATTTTGTGATGAATTACGTGTTAAAAGAATTGCACCCGGGAATGTCGCAAAATCCAGAATACATTTTTCAGAACAGCTGCCGTAATGTCCTTTAAGATTTTTAAATTTTGAAAAATTTTCAAAAGCATGAGCAATCAAAAGATCGCCATGGGTGTAAACATCCACTTCTTTATTTTCTGTGGCTTCCAGAAGATGATAGAGCTCACTGAGACCTCCTCCTGCGACAAGAATGGCTTTGCCGATTTCAGTTGAATGAGAAACTTTTACTTCTTTTATTTGTCCGAATATCTTTCTTTGAAAATCGCCTATTTCTTTAAGAAGATTTTCGTCTGCCTTTACAAGTTCTTTAATTTTAGATTTGACGCGCGATTCAGAAAATTTAGAATGGTTAAGCAAATCTAGTCCTTTTAAAACAACTGTTTTTGCATTTTCATCATTTTGATTATTATTATCTTTCAAGCTTATAATATTTGCACATACAGATTTAATTACGGCAAGAAGAATTTCATACAGATTTCTTTGTGAAGCTGACATTTGATTAAATTTATCTATTACAAGTTTTTCGCCCTGAGAAATTATTTCCGTTAAAGTAGTTTGAGGAGTAACCTCAAGACCGAATTTTATTTCTTTACAGGAAATGTCTTTATTTTTACACATTTGAAGGTATTGACGCTTTGTCTTGACAAGAAGCGCATACTGCTTTCCGACAAGCCCCAGAAGCTGCTCATCCGTGTAATCCGTAGTTGAAATTAAACCGGCAAGGCTTTCAACTACCATATCGCTTATTTGCGAAATATCCTCTTCCATTTTGTTAAGCATAAGTGCATAAAAAGATATTTGTCTTAAAAAAATTATTAAAACTTCCTGAAGCGAAGACATTTTCGGCGTTATTGAACAGGCTCCGCGGGCGGTGCATTCATTGTATTCTGAACCTTCATCTCTGTAATAATTGTAAAACATTTTATATTTTCCTATCCTAAATTATTTATCTTTCTAATGTAATCTATGATAACGTCTGATTCGTACATGTTTTCATCATTGTCCGTATCTACCAGAAACGGAACCTGTGCCATTTTTCCTATTTCAATTAACTTTTCGTAATTTTTAGGGTCTGACACCTCTTTAGGATTAAATTTTATATCGTTTTCTTTCAGAAATGAAAGAACTTTCTTGCAATAAGGACAAGTTTCCGAATAGTATAAATCTAGCATAATATGTCTCCTTTTTGTTTTTATTATACAGTCCGACAGGTTTATTAAATCCCCCGATACGATTGCATAAGAATAATTTTTATATTAAACTTTAAGCTATGAATAAGAAAAATATTTTGGTAGTTTTTGGCACAAGACCGGAAGTAATTAAACTTGCTCCCGTTATTCTTGAATTAAAAAAACACCCTGAAAAATACAATGTTATTGTATGTAATACAGAACAGCAAAAAGAACTTTCAAATCAGACTCTCGCTTATTTTGGACTGAATGCCGATATCAATCTTAATGTCATGAAGCCTAATCAGTCGCTTTTGGAAGTTCAAACGAGAATTTTAACCGAACTAAACGCAGTATATTTATCAAACAAAATTGACGCAACAATCGTTCAAGGCGATACAATGACTGTACTTTGCGGGGCTCTGGCAAGTTTTTATAACAGAATTCCGGTATTTCATGTTGAAGCAGGACTCCGCTCGTATGATATTTATGAACCGTTTCCGGAAGAAGTTATGCGTCAAATGACTTCGCGCGTTGCCGAAATTCATTTTGCACCTACAGATAAAAATAGACAAGCGCTTTTAAAAGAAAATATTTCTGATAATAAGATTCATGTTGTGGGCAATACCGTAATCGACGCGCTTTTCTGCCTGTCTGAAAAAACAATGCAGTCAGCGGCGAATTTTTATAAAGAAAAAGGGATTAAAATTGACGACAAACTGGTTTTAATCACCGCACACAGACGAGAAAATCACGGAGAAAGAATTGATAAGATTATTGAGGCAATTAAACATCTGGTTGAAAAATACACAGACCACACATTCGTAATTCCTGTTCATCCTAACCCAAATGTGAAAAATAAGATTCATGAACGGCTCGGAAGATATGAAAATGTTAAATTGCTAACACCGCTTGATTATCCTTATCTTGTATATTTAATGAAAAATGCAAAATTAATCCTGACAGATTCGGGCGGAATTCAAGAAGAGGCGCCTTCATTCGGTTGTCCTACTCTTGTTATGCGTTACGAAACTGAGCGTCAAGAAGGGATTGATGCAGGAGTTTCAACACTTGTAGGAGCGGATTATGACAAAATCGTTTCTTTGAGTGAAAAAATACTCTCAGATACCCGTGAAAATACTAGATTAAAAGCTACAAACCCTTATGGAGACGGAACCTCTTCAATTAAAATCGAAGAGGTTATCAGAGAATATTTTTCTTAGATTATTTACACTTTTTCTTTCCGTCCCAAGAAAGGTCATCGCATCGAAGATAATCCATGTTTTCATTGAAAATGACCCATGCCGTACAGCCTCTTCCGCTTGGTCTTACGTTATTTTTAATGTTGCAGTTAGTATTAAAAGGATTGACAGCATCGTTTTGCATTCCAAATGGAATAATTCGGTCTTTCATAACATAAAAATCGAATTGATTTACACCTTCAATTCTTTTCTTTGTGCTATCAGGAAACCATACTACGATTGAAGAACACAAATCTTTTGTAGATATATCACTTCTTGCGCATCCTTCATTTGAATAAACCTGTCCTATCATTAGAACGGTTCCGTCATGTAGAAATAACGCATTAGGCCAAATTTGATTGGAAATTGGTACATTATGCATGTTTGTTGTAACAATATTGTCACCCCAATTTTTTTCCAGGCGTTTATGATTAACGTATTTAGCAAGTCTGTCTACAAGAATAACCATTGACATATCATCAACCGTTTCCTCCCCATCTTCAGTTGGGATGTATGATTTCGATAAATTCCATGTATCAACAGTGCCATATTCTTCAACTATCGAAGTCATTGCCTTACTTAAGGTAGAATAAACTTTTTTTATTTTTATAATTTTTTCTTTTTCATTATACTTTTGTATCTGTTTTGGAATTATCAGAACTGCAATAATCCCTATTATCCCTAGAGTGATGAGAACTTCAGCAAGAGTAAACGCAATTTTTCTCTTCCCTCTGCCCTTGCTCGTGCGTCCCTGCATTTTAGTATCAGAGTGATGTGTCTCAGCCACCTCGGACTCACCTAATGACCGTTCCCGTGCTTCATCGCTTTTTAGTGTCAGAGTGCTGCGTCTACAGAACCCTAGAACATTTCTCTTCAAAAACGATTCTAAAATTCTCGTGCTAGTTCTATTTTTCGTGCTTAGTGATTCTACAAGGTTCTTTCCAAGGTGGTGCTCAGACTCACCTAATGGCAGTTCCCGTGCCTCATCGCTTTTTAGTGTCAGGGTGCTGCAACTCAGTTGCCCCCCCCCCCGCAAATACAGTCATATCAAGCGTTTTCATAGATTCCTCCATTCTTTATATCTTAATCGTTATTCCCTTTATTCTAGTGTCAGGGTGATGTGTCTCAAGTACTATTGTAAACTATTTTTTACGATTTATCAATACTTAATGATAAAAAAATCCGCTCATAAGAGCGGATGATTAAGGATGTATATTTAGGTTAAAATTTATCTTCTTTTTGGCGCAGCCGATGTCGCAATATTAAGGAAAGGAATACTGTTACCCATCATGTATTCCGGAAGTTTTCCATCCCATTTTTGTACTGCTTCATATTCAACAAGAGCCTTGTTTTGAGTAAGTGCATTTGCTCTGATTGCCATAGATTTAGCTTCAGCTTCCGCAGAAATAATCTTTTGTTTAGCTTCTTCCTGAATTTGAACGGTTCTGTTTTTAGCCTTCAAAGCTTCCTGTTCCGCAGTAACTTTACTTTCAATTGCTCTTTCAAATCCGCCGGAGTAATTAATATCGGTAATCTGGAATCCTGTAACATTTATATAACGAGGTTCAAGATGTTTTTGAAGCTTTCCGAGAATATCGATTGTAGCGGCTTCTCTGTTTGCAACCAAATCCTGTGCGTTCCATTTACCTATTACATCTTTAATAGTACCTTCAACCACAGGCATTAAAATATTATCAACATATCCGGTTCCGACTTCTCTATACATTTTGTGTGCGTTTTGAGGCTGAAGATTGTAGTTAATTACGTACGAAATTTTTGCCTGTTGAATATCTTTTGTGTATAAATCAGTTTGAATATAAGTTTTTTGAGTCTTTACATCCATATTTTTGATTTTTGAAATAAACGGAGTAATGAGGTGGATACCTTCTGTGTAACTCTGCGGAGACACCTGTCCGAGCGTTACCTTAACACCTCTTTCCCCTACACCAACTATTGCAATAGGGTTGCAAATAATAATAAACACAATTAATAAGAGTGTCACCATAACCGGTGTTGCTAAATTTTTCGAATCCATAACTTGTAACCTTTCTTTTTAAACCAGCCCGAGCAGAGCAAGAGTAACATAAACCAATACAATAAATATTGCCAAAATACCAAATCCGTTCAAAATCGCTTTGCCATGTTTTTCATAAAGGTTTACGTTAAAAATAAAACTGCACACGATGATTATAATATTTGTGATAATTACGAGTGACAGCAGTAAAAATAAAACTCTGATTGCCATATTCTCTCTTACTTTCTTATTTGTTTACAGCTCTTTGCAAATGTCTTATTGTATCAGCTCTTCTGATAGCTTCTTTTACTCGAGGATTTTTAACTTTATAATCAATGCTTGGAATTGTCAAAAGTTCTTTTCTGTAATTTCTATACATTTCAATTTCACGGTTACGCATATCTTTTGCGATTGCATCTGCAATTTCTGCCTGCGTATCTTCTTTTATATTTTTCATTTTAAAGAAAATCGTACTGAGAATTATAAATGCGAGAATACTCCATAAAAGCGTGTTCTTGGAAATACTGTCTGATACAACCACGGGTGATGAAGCCGGCGTGTCAAAAATTATGTTTGTATTAGAAGCGTTTTTCGCATTAATATGAACTTTAACCGCATTACTTCCTGCGTTTTCAACAATAACGCTGTTTGCATTAGATGTATTTTTGTAAATCGTACTTAAATTGTTTGCGGAAGTTATGCCTTTTATATACAACGTAAGCTTGTCATTACCCTCTGTAATACGTTTTACGTTCGCAAGGTTATCTGATCTCAATACTACGTTATAACCGTCTTCAACGCCTTCCAGAACAACTGTATTTAAAAAATTATCAGCAGCAAAGGCTGAACTTAATGTCAATAAAAATAATGTGATAATTAAAACTAACTTTTTCATGATTTTCCTGTTTCCCTAATCTTCACACTATAAGCTTATAAGTTTT
>CAOJDT010000002.1 GCA_948433295.1 uncultured bacterium | reverse complement strand
CAAGAAAATATAAGATTATTCCGCTGTTTAAAATCGAAGATACTCTTACTGTCGCAATGGCAGACCCTCTTGATTTGTTTGCCATAGACAAAATCGTTGAAACGGCATCTTGTTCAATTGAACCTGTCATTTCATCGGAATCAAGTATTCTCAAAAAAATTGATGAGTATTACAAAACAGATATTACAGTAGGCGAAATTTATACTGATAGCGAATATATCGGATTTGATTGGCGTGAAGAACTTCATAACGAAGATTTGAGCGATAATCACATGCAAAAGATTATTCGCGCGGTTTTGAAACAGGCTATTCTCGAAAAAGTTCATGAAGTGACTTTCCAACGCGAAAATGAAGGTTTGGAAGTTAATTTTAAAAAGAATGGCGAAATTTCAAGTAAAGGTACTATTCCGAATGTTTTGACATCTTCGTTTATTGCCAAACTAAAAAATCTGGCAGAACTTGATCCGTCCGTTTCTGAGGTTCCACAGTTGGGGAAACTATGTTTTAAAGTAGACGATATTGCAGTTATTGCAAGTGTTTCAACTTTCCCGACGATTATGGGTGAAAGAATTTTCTTGAAAATTTACAAGCCGCCTAAAAAATTGTCTACAATTATTGATTCAGAAAAGAATTTTAAAATAATTAATGATGCGCTTAATTCTGAGGGAATTATTTTGGTGTGCGGTTCGCCGCTCAGTGGAAAAACGCACATTATCTATTCTCTTTTGACTGAGATTGCAAAGCGTAATAAAAATAAAAACATTATGACTCTTGAGAGTATTACAAAATACAATCTTGAAGGGGTAAACCAATGCGAACTTAACGAAAATATAAGTTTTAATATGGATAAAGCGTCGAGGTTTATTGAGTTCCAATCTCCTGATATAATTTATCTTGAGGGAGTCAAGACAAAGGAAATCTTTGATTATTTTTCCAGTCTTGTTTATGACAACAAAACGATTATCATGGAGTTTCTCGCAAACAATATGGAAGAACTCCGTAATAAAATGGCGTTTTCTGATTTTGAAACACTGAAATCGCTTCTCAGTTGTATGATTTTTATTCATTCTCGAGACAGTATAGAAGTCTTTAACAAAGAAACCATTCAGAAGTATCTGGCGTAACCGGACCAGTCCGGCACTATATGCTACCAAAAATGTCTGAAATCACAACAATTGTCACTTAGACGGTTGGAAAATCATTCAGTGGTGTCAAAATTTTAACGGATAATTCTTAGGTATTTTCCACCGGACCAGTCCGGCACTATATGCTACCAAAAATGCCTGAAATCACAACAATTGTCACTTAGACGGTTGGAAAATCATTCAGTAGTGTCTAAAACTTTAACGGATAATCTTTCGGGATTTTCCAACCGTTGCGTGCTATTAATAATGTGCAGTACGCGCGTTCGTTGCTTACTTGTTCTGCTCTGCAGCCCAAAGTTGCATTTGTTTTCAGAAACGTGTCGCTCAGATTTTCGGGTTGACCATACGGATAAATTCCTCCGTTTCCATATTTGGGATATAAATAAAATGTAAAATATTTGGTTCCGCAATCATCTCTGTTTCTATCTATAACAGAATTTTCTTTTTCTATTTCGGAATATGATTTTGCTTCAGGATAAAATAGTACACTGCTTTTTGAAAGAAGTAACAGGCTGCCGTCTGTAAAATATAATTTTAATTTAGGATCTTCTGCGTCCGTTTCTACAAATTTTTTGACGTTTAAATACGGTTTAAGATATTTATTGAACCATTCTTTAGTGTTTGTAGTTTTTCCGATTATTTCGTTATTTTCATCTTTAATATCATCCAGTATAAGTTTATCCCAGTGAGCAACAGGGCCATTATCGGCTTCAGAACGTCTTATAGCCTGATTAATGACGCTATAAAATTTTGCCATACGCGTTTCTACAATATTTTTGCGGTGATTTGATATAAGATTAGGAATCGTCATCGCCGCTACCACGCCTATAATTCCAAGAGTTATCAGAACTTCTGCAAGTGTAAATCCAAAGTTTTTCTTATTAGCCATAAATAAATACCTCCATGGTGGACATAATTATGTCCATATAATTATAATAACCGATATCATGATAATATGCAAGTGTCACAAACAAAGAAAAAAGAATTTTCTCAAGCTTTTGGAAGAGTAATCGCGAAACTTCGAGCCCAGACCAAACGTTCGGCTCGTTCGGTGGCTTATGATATTAATATTTCAAAAACAACACTGCTGATTGCAGAATCAGGTGAACTTGACCCTCAAATATCAACTTTTATAAAGATTGCAGAGGCTTATTATTTAAAACCCGAAACCGTTATGCAAATGATATACGAAGAATTACCCGAAAACTGGTCTATTTTAGAATAATTATTTTGCAATATAAAATATTAAGTTTATTATAAAATCACAAATAAGCATGTAAATTGTAGAAAGGATTGCGGCTTGAGTGGTGGAATTTCCTACTTCTTTTGCGCCGCCTTTAGTTTCATATCCCTGTGTAGCGCAGACAAGTGCTATTACGAGTCCAAAAACAGCGCCCTTTAACAAGCTTATATAAATATCACGTGTAGAAAGCCACGCCCAGACCGAATACATATATCTGTCAGGATGCAGGTCAATAGTAACGTTTGATACAAATAATCCGCCGAGAACCCCGATAACTTCCGCAAGTAGTACGACCATAGGTACAGTAATCGCAGCGGCAATAAGTCTCGGTGTGAAATAATATCCTACAGGATCGACTTTTAATGTCTTTATTGCATCAACTTGAGAAGTTACCTGCATGTTGGCAATTTCTGCGGAAATCGCTGTTCCTGCACGCGCTCCTATAGCCAGAGCTACAAAACCGGGTGCGATTTCTCTTATCATTACAATAGCAATTGTTCCGCCTATATAAGCTTCTGCGCCTGACATCAAAAACTGTTTTGATACTTGTATTGCGATTACCGCAGCTGCAATGAATGCAATAATTAAGGATATCGGCAGTGAGTCATAACTTATGGCAGCAGCCTGTGAAATTACTGCAAAAAATCTTAACTGTCCGCTGAACAGATATTTTAGACATCTGATTAAATTTTGAACGCAAAGCCCCAGAAAATTTATCATAACTGTTTATGATAGTAGCATAAAAGAAAATTTTTGTCAGGTTGTAAATATTATTAATATCTGTTATAATTATAACAGATATTAAGTTTATATTAATTAAGAAATATTGGAGGGTTAAACTATGTCAAACGCAGTGATATCAACTATTTCGGGGGGGGGGGCAGAGCTCCTCTAAGGTAAGCAATACTAAAAAAGGGTTTGTTCATGCTCACACGGCGCAAACTCTGACAAACGATACTCAATCGTTTGTTCGGCAGAGTCCAAAATTCGGTTTCACTCTTGCCGAAGTCTTAATCACTCTCGGTATAATCGGAGTTGTTGCCGCTATGACTCTTCCGACACTGATTCAAAAACATCAGGAGAAAGCAAAAGTAACCGCGCTCAAAAAGTTTTATTCAACAATATCGCAGGCATTTCAATTTGCAGTTATGGAGCATGGTACTCCCGATCAATGGGGGATGACATTAGATAGTTCAGAAATTTTGCTTAAATATATTCAGCCTCAAATGAAATTTCTGAAAATTTGTACGGTAGGTGAAAAATGTCATCCTGCAGAAAAACTTTTCCTGCGAAAAGGTACAGTTTTTAACAATTTATTTAACCCTAAAAATAAACAACGATTTAGCGCAGTTCTGCCTGATGGTATGATAATGAATACATATATTCAAAATCCTGACTGTAATGCAGTATATGCAAGCGGAAAATATTTAGAAAATGTTTGTGGAGAATATATTGTCGATGTAAACGGAGGCAAAGGTCCTAATAAATATGGTGATGACCTGTTTATTTTTACAGTAACAAAATACGGAATAATACCAAACGGAGCACAAATCTTTGAAAATAACACTTCCGATGGTTCAAACCCCCGTTATAATCCTAAATATTACAGATTTGATTCCGGTTGTCTTTCGTCTGAAGCCGAGGGCTGGGGTTGTTCAGCATGGGTAATTTACAATGAAAACATGGATTATTGGCATTGTGATGATCTTTCGTGGGACGGCAAGAAAAAATGTAAATAATTTAACCTTTTCTTAATAATTCATTCAGTCTAAACCTATTGATTAACTTTTTTGTTGATGATATAAATGACATGTTATAGATTTACAAAATAAGAAGGAGTAAAAACTTATGGTAAATGTAGCAATTAACGGATTTGGTAGAATCGGCCGTAACACTTTGAGAGCCGCTATCAGAGAAGGTATTTTTGAAAAAATTAATTATGTAGCAATCAACGACCCAGGTTTAACACCTGCTAATGCTGCTCACGTTTTCAAATATGACTCTGTAATGGGTAAATTTGACGGTACTGTTGAAGTTGTTGAAGACGGTCTCGTAATCAACGGCAAAAAAATTAAATTCTTTGCTGAAAAAGACCCAGCTCAACTTCCTTGGAAAGAATTAAACGTTGACGTAGTTGTTGAATCAACCGGTTTCTACACAGATGCAACTAAAGCTGCTGCTCACATTGAAGCAGGTGCTAAAAAAGTTATCATCTCTGCTCCAGCTAAAAACGAAGACAAAACTATCGTTCTTGGCGTTAACGAAAAAGAATATGATCCTGCGAAACACAATGTAATTTCAATGGCATCTTGTACTACAAACTGCTTGGCTCCTGTAGCTAAAGTTTTGGATGAAAAATTCGGTATCGTTAAAGGTTTGATGACAACAGTTCACTCTTACACAGGCGACCAAAGAATCCTCGATGCAGGACACAAAGACCCACGTCGTGCTCGTGCAGGTGCTTTGAACATCGTTCCTACGACTACAGGTGCAGCGAAAGCTGTTGCTTTGGTTCTTCCTCAATTGAAAGGTAAATTGAACGGTTTCGCTATGAGAGTTCCTACTCCGGACGTTTCTGTAGTAGACGTAGTTGTTGAAACTGCAAAACCTGTTACTGTTGAAGCTGTTAACGCTGCTTTGAAAGAAGCTGCTGACGGACACGTTCTTTGCTATTCAGAAGAACCGCTCGTATCTTCAGACTTTATCGGTTCATCACAATCTTCAACTGTTGATGCTGCTTTGACAATGACAATGGGCGACAATATGGTTAAAGTTGTTTCTTGGTACGATAACGAAATGGGTTACTCAACTCGTTTGGCTGAAACTACTTTGATGGTTGCTTCTAAATTATAATTTTTTAGCAAACATATAAAGAAAAGACCTCTCTTATGAGAGGTCTTTTCTTATTATTTACATTTTGTATTACTGTTCCACGAAAGACCGTCGCAGTGAAGGTAATCCATGTTTTCATTATAAATTACCCATGCTGTACAGCCTCTGCCTTGATCCTTACCGCCCCTTTTCGGATTACAAAAATTATCAAAAGGATATCTGCGTACACCCCATGGAACGATTTTATTTTTTTCAATATGGAAGGTAAAAATATCTTTTCCCAATGTATTTGGCGGATTTTTTCCGTTTACATCTATTCTGAAAAAGCCTGAACTGTCGCCTTCAGTGTATCCCAAAATCATGCTGCCGTCTGCAAGTATTGCTTTTGAAAAAAATCCTCTGTCAGGATATCCGAAAATCTCTCCATTTAATGCATACATTGGTGTTGAGTACCAGCACCCCTTTTCCAATCCGCAATATTTAGTGATTTTTAAATAATCTTTTAAATGGTATAAGATGTTTTCTTTATCATCGTAAAGTGAGATATCTTGTTCATCTTCAGAATCTCTATTGTCATGTGAAAAAGCTAACCCCCAGGTTTCAATAGGGCCTTTTTCGTTAATCGCCATTAAAAAAGCCTGCTGCATTATGGAATAATTTTTCTTCAATTTTGCAACGGTAACTTTTTCCTGATGTTTCTGAATCAGCGCCGGCATAGTCATTGCCGCGACGATACCAATAATACCTAAAGTAATTAAAACTTCCGCTAAAGTAAAAGCCCCGAAAACCTTTGCTGTGTGGAGGTTACAGCTAGATAAGCCCCCCCCCCCGAACCTGTTTTGAAGCTATAATTAATGATTTCATATAAAATACCTCCTTAATTATTATAACATATTTTTTGTTATTATCAAGGTGTAAGCTATATAGCAAGTGATTTCAGGTATTCATTGTTTGCTTTAAGTGTATTTTCTGTTGCGACAATTGAGTAAGTCGGTTTTTCTTTAAAAATGTAATTTGCGGCATTATAAATGTCATCTGATGTAATTTTATCAATCATATCCAGAAGTTGATTTTCACGCGTCAAACCGTATTCAGAAGATAGGCTGTATTCAAGTGTTTCAGTTTTGTCGTTTCCGCTTTCGTTTTGTGAAAGTATTGCGTTTTTCATTGCAAGTTTTGCACTTTTGAGTTCTTCTTCCGTAACTTTTTCTGTTTTAAGTTTTTTGACATGTTTTTTGAAGCCTTCAATTGATTTTTGAAGATTATCGTAACTTATTTCACCTGTTTCTTTATTTTCCGTTGTTGTTCCGATAATAAGTGCCAGAGTTTGTGCATTAAAAACCTTTCCAAGTTCGGATTTTACTGAATAAGCAAGTTTTTGCTTTTCGCGTAAGTCATTAAAAAGCCTTGATGATGGGCTTCCGCCGAGAATATTGTTCAAAAGTTCAAGGGCGACTGTATCTTTCAGGTTGTTGTTTATTTTGAATTTATACGCCATAACAATTTGTGCCTGATTTTTATTGTGAATATCAGTCAGAACTTTTGTTTCCTTTACGGGTTCATATTTTTGATAATGGAATGGCTTGAATTCTTTTGCTTTTGGTAATCTTTGAATTTCGTTAAACAATTCTTGTGCAAGTCCTTTGTTTTGTTCAAAAGGGGCAGAGACAACAACGGACGTTTTGGCATTTTTAATAATCGAATTATAAAGAGATTTTATTTCCTCCATAGTAACACTGTCGATGCTATTAAGGATTTCTTCGTTTGTGCATCCGTATAGCGTGCCATTATGAAGTTCCTTGTTTAATTTATCATAAGGTGTTTTATGCAGGCGTGAAAGTTCGTCTTTCAGATTATTTTTGACTAGATTAAGTGAATCTTCGTTAAATCTAGGGTTTAGAAGAACTTCGGTTGCTGATTTAATTGCATAAGTCAAATCTTGTGCATCAAATTCGCTTGAGGATTGAATAACCTTATCTCCTGAGACAAAATCATTTACGATTGCACGTTTTGCGTTGTCTGTTGAAAATTGGGTTTTGTTTCTTAGCATAGAACCTTCATTCAGCAATTCATTTAATAAAAATGCTGTTGCAGGTTTTTGTGTTGTAATTGGAGTATCGCAGTTAAAAGTTATTGCAAGTGATGAATTTGTTGTTTTCGTGTTATTAGTTACGATTTTTACATTGTTGGAGGGCATAGTGTATTCTTTTACATTGTCCATATTTATTGCTTTATTTCTACCCGTAAACGAAATCGTTTTTGCTTTTGCATAATTTTGTTTAATATTATCTGAACCTTCAGGGTGTACGAGTGTTATCGCCACTTTGTTCAGGTCAAAATACTTACGTGTGATATTTTTGATATCGTCGGCAGTCATTGAGTTTATGATATTTTCATAGTTTTTGATTAATTCGGTATTACCTTCCAATAAAGCTTGTCCGACGAGATTGTTAATACTTTCCGAGTATTCAAAATCGTTAGACAGATATTTTAACATTCTTTTTTTGATAATCTGCATTTCTTCATCTGTCAAGTTTGTATTTTTTCTGTTGGCGATTTGTTGGTAAAGAATTTTCAGGAATTTTTCCGAATTTTCTTCATTAGTATCTGCGGCAATAACGATTGCACGCGGAGAATTTTCTTGCGTACAAATTTTTTCATCGTTGGCAAAAGGTTGAATATTCAGTTTGCCTGTATGTCTGGTCATTGCCGGAGATGTCAAAAGAAGTTCCAGAAAAGCATTTAGAACAATACGGTCTTTGTAATTGTTATTTTCGGGACCTTTGAAACCTAGCGAAACAAAGGTAGAGACGGCTTTATCCGAAATGATGTCTTCTCTGATTGGTTTTTCTAGTGGTTTCAACTCTTCAAAATGACGATTATTTTGAGGTTGTTTTGTTGATGTAAAATATTTTGCGGCGAGTTTAATTGTTTCATCGGGATTAACTTCGCCGGAAATCACAGTCACCATGTTTGCAGGATAGTAATTTTTGTTAAAATAGTCAACCACGTCTTCTTTTTTTAAGTTTGTAATATTGTCGGTTGTTCCTGCAATAAGGTCATTAGATTTTGATTTGATATTAAAAAGGTTTTTAATTGTTTTGTTGAAGCCGATATTTTCGGGGTTTGATGTAATCATGTTGATTTCGGAATTCACAATGCCTTTTTCTTTTTCGAGCATTTCAACGGCGAACCGCGGCGATTCAAGCATTGAGGCGTGGATTTTTATTTTCTTTTCCAAATCTCCGTCGTTCAACAGGAAAGATTTTATGTAATAATTTGTTTCTGCAAAGCCTGTGCTTGCGTTTGTATTTGCCCCCATTTCATCCGTTGTTTTGAAGAATTCGCCAGCTTCAAGTTCTTCTGAGCCGTTAAACAGGTTATGTTCAATATAGTGGCTTATTCCGCGAACATTATCAGGTTCATTCATTGAACCTGTATTTACGTAAGTTTTAACGACTGTCGCACCTTCGTTAGGAATAATCGCAACTCGTTGCCCGTTAGAAAGCTTATAAAGATGCGCTTTTGTTTCAAACGGAAGATTAATTTCTTCTATTTTTTGATAGCCAATCGGAATTTTCACGTTATAATCAGGGGTAACGTTTGAAATGGAATTATTTTGCACCTTTTTATTTTCGACTTTTTGCTGCGGTGCAGAATTTGTCGAAAGCTGTGGTATTCCGAATTTATAGAATGGATTAATATTGAGCATAACTACCTGTAATAATATAAAAACATCGGGCAGTAAAAAATTGCTAAATTAAAAAACGACAGGCATTTTATTTCTCAAACACGCTTCCGCTCTGCTTTCGCTATCGTTTCGAAATAAATTACCTGTCTGTTTTGGTTTAAGATATTTTATCCGCGGAAAATAGTTTGTTCTCTGTCAGGACCGACACTTACGATAGAAATCGGAACTTCAAGAAGTTCTTCCAATCTTGCGAGATATTTTTTTGCGTTTTCGGGAAGCTTGTTGTATTCTCTGATTCCCGTAATATCTTCGCCCCAGCCTTTGTGAGTTTCGTAAACAGGCTCTAAGTATTTATGAATGTATACATTCGTCGGATATGATTTGTAAATCTTTCCGTCGCGTGTATCTTTGTATGCCGTACAAACTTTGATTTCGTCAAACGAATCAAAAACGTCGATTTTTGTAAGTGCAACTGACGTTAAACCGCCTACAAGAACCGCATAACGCATTGTTACAGCATCAAACCATCCGCAGCGACGCGGACGACCTGTTGTTACGCCGAATTCGTGACCGATTTCTCGAATTTTGTCACCTGTTTCATCTGTTAATTCGGTTACGAAAGGACCTTCGCCTACACGCGTAACGTAGGCTTTTGCAACTCCGATAACTTCATCTATCATTTTAGGACCGTAACCTGAACCTGTGCAAGCTCCTCCGCCAATAGGATTGGATGAGGTTACGAACGGATATGTTCCGTAATCCACGTCAAGCATTACACCTTGTGCGCCTTCGAAAAGAATTTGTTTTTTGCGTGAATTTTCAAGCATTTCCTGCCAGTCAAAACATACATAAGGTCTGAAAATTTCTGCATATTTTTCGCACAATGCAAGCACGCATTCTTTTGAATAAGGTTGAAGACCGTAAACTTTTTCAAGAGTTTTATTTTTGAGAGGAAGAATTACGTCGAGTTTTTCGTTCAATGCTTCAGGTGAGTACAAATCTTCTATCTTTAACCCGAAACGTGCGACTTTGTCGGTATAAGTCGGACCAATGCCTTTTTTAGTTGTTCCGATTTTACCTTTCTTTGCGTTATCTTCGCTGTAACCGTCGACTTCTGTATGGTAAGGCATTGTGATTGATGCAAGCGGACTGACTTTTAATCCTGAAACGTCGATGCCTTCTTCAATAAGTTCGTTGACTTCTTTTTCGAAAGATTCCGGAAGAATAACTGTTCCCGCACCGATAAAGCAGGTTTTGTTTCCGTAGAGAATTCCTGACGGAATCAGGTGGAACTTATAAGTTTTATTGTTGGCGACAACAGTGTGACCTGCGTTACATCCGCCCTGATATCTGATAATCACTTCCGCATCAGCCGCTAATAAATCAGTAATTTTAGCCTTTCCTTCATCGCCCCATTGAGCGCCGACTACAACTTTGTTCATGAACATATCCTTCCTTAATTCAAGTATTCCCTGCCATTAAAGCAAAAGGTCGTTTACTGATTTATTCTAACACAGAAATAAAATTGTTTCTACTTACAAGAGTGCTTGCCTTTCCAACTCAATTTTTCAGGACATTTCAGATAATCCATGTTTTTATTATGCAAAACCCATGCTGTACACGTTGCATAGTTTTCACCTGATTTACATTTATCAAATTCACTATCCATAAATCCGGTTGGAGTTACAGAATGTGGATGTAAACGGAAATTAAAAACATTTTTATTATGAGAGCCATCAGCACGATACATTGGTTCTTTTGTATCAGTTTTCAGATAAATATCAGCACAAGTTGAATTCTTATTCCAAGGCCTGCAATAAGATATTGGCAATATATGTATTGAAGCGATGGACATTCCGTCTGATAAAATATAATCATTACCTGTAGACTTTGAATATTCAATAGTTTTTTCAGTTCTGGAAACCCTTTTTAAATACTTATCCATAATATCAAAAAATTTCTCAGTTGACTTAAGTCCTTCTTCACTCAGAACATATTGATCGTTTTCATCTTTTACCTTAATTGTATCGCTTAAACCCCAGTTATCCATTGTTCCAAGGTCATTAACCGCCAGCTGGTAAGCTTGCGAAAACTCACTGTAGAATTTTGAAACCTTATTAACAACGACCTTTTCTTGATAATTTTGTATCAGCGCAGGCAAAGTCATTGCGGCAACAATTCCGATAATACCTAAAGTAATTAAAACTGCTGCTAAAGAAAAAGCCCCGAAAACCTTTGCTGAGTGTTGGTTACACATAGATAAGCCCCCCCCCACCTTAATGCAGATTCTTTCATAGTCTGAGTTTTCATCATATCCTCCTTTTTTAATTTATATTTTAATTATAAACTATTTTTGAAAATTTTCAAGTTTAATTAATTTTGGAAGTATCTCGAACACGTCACCGACCATACCAAAGTCTGCGATTTCAAATATAGGAGCATTTTTATCGGTGTTAATTGCGATGATTTTATCAGAATTATTCATTCCGATTGTGTGCTGAATTGCGCCCGAAATTCCGCAGGCTATGTAAAGTTTTGGCGTAACGGTTTTTCCTGTCTGTCCGATTTGCATGTCATGAGACGCAAGCCCCATTTCCACTGCAGTTCTGCTTGCCCCAACGGCTGCGCCAAGTTTATCTGCAAATTCTTTTAATAGTGCAAATCCATCGGAATTCTTCATTCCGCGGCCGCCTGCAACGATTATTTCCGCGCTGTCAAGTTCGTTGATTTCGGAGGTAAGTTTTTTGTGAAACTCTAACAATTCCACACATCTCGTAACTCCGTCTTCATTAGGCGTAATTTTAATAATTTCGGCAGGTTTAATATTATCATATTCTGCGGGTTTAAAAACTTTAGGGCGCACAGTTGCCATTTGCGGTAAGTTTTTACACAGGATTGTTGCCATTAATTGTCCGCCAAATGTCGGACGGGTTGCGGCAAGCTGTCCTTTTTCGTTTATATCAAGTCCTGTGCAGTCTGCGGTTAAGCCTGTATTAAGCGCCGTTGAAATCCTCGGCGCAAGGTCTCTTCCCTGATTGGTTGCACCTATTAAAAGAATTTCGGGTTGAATTTCTTTTATCGCATCAACTGCGACTTTTGAAAAATATTCCGTACAGTATGTTTCAAATCTTTCGTCTTCAATCGCGTAAATTTTATCAATACCGCTGTTTACGAAAGCTTCTCTGTAATTTTCAGCAAGACCGGGTTTTGAAATCAAAAGTGCGTCAACCTCTGCATTATCAAGTTTTTCCGCAAGTTCTCCGGCTTTGTTTGCAAGTTCAAAAAATACCGTATGAATGTAATTTTCGCGTGTGACTTCCGCATAAATCAAGATTTTCTTACTCATCAAGCCCTCCGCAAATTTTTATTTTTTCCGCAAGTTCACCGATGTCGCTGCAAAATTCGCAGACCGTCTCTTTCGGCGCAGGTCTAAACGCACGGCTTACATAAGTCGGAGAACCTTTTAGACCGACTTCTTCTGCGGTCAGGCTTAAATCGTCAAATCCGTAGGTTGTAATTTCGGAATTTTGCGCTTTTATTATTCCGTTAATTTTTGCACGGGTTGGCTCAAAATAATCTTTTAGCACGCAAATAAGTGCAGGCAGCTTGACTTTAACAATTTCGGTGCCGTCATCAAGTTCTCTGCGGACTGTTAAAGAACCGTTTTCGTATGAAAGAATTTCTTGAACATAGGTTACCTGCGGAATATTCAAGGTGTTTGCAATGCTCGGACCTGTCTGTGCGGTGTCACCGTCGATTGCAAATTGTCCGCAAATTATCAAATCGTAATCCGAAAGTTTTTCTTTAATAACCGTGCCGATGGTTTTTCCTGTTGCATAAGTATCAGCTGCCGCAAATTTTTTGTCGGAAAGAAGAACGCCTTTATCGACTCCGATTGCGATAGTTTTTTTCAGCATGTCAACAGCTTGAAACGGCCCCATTGTCAGAGCCGTTATTTCAACATCTTTATAAGTTTTTTTTAGTTTTAACGCTGCTTCTATCGCATAGACATCATAAGGATTTATAATGCTTTCAAGCCCTTCACGCTGAATTGTATTATTTTCTGTCCATTTAATATCAGATGTGTCGGGAACCTGTTTTACGCACAATATTATTTTCATAAAAACCTCAGAATTAAATTATGCTTATGAACGTTTTTGTTTTACATTCGCCATATACCACGCGCATCTTTCCTGAGTACAAACCATATCAACGTTTTGTCCTACACTGAGAAGCGGGCAATACGGAATTTCTTTTTTGATATCTGCCATTTTGTATCTCCTATTTGCTTGCCTGTTTTAAGAGGTTGCAATTTTCGCTGCGTTTTCTTTCCTGATCTTTGTATATTTTGGTTCTGTTAATAACTTCATCAAAGTCGATTTTGTGAGCGTCGAAATCAGGACCGTCAACACAAGCAAATTTAACTTCTCCGCCAACTGTTACGCGGCATGCTCCGCACATACCTGTTCCGTCAACCATAATAGGGTTCATGCTGGCTTCGGTATAAATGCCTTTGTCTCTTGTAAGGTTTGCAACCGCTCTCATCATAGGCATAGGACCTACGGCAATGGCATAATCTATTTTTTCCTGATTCATTAATCTTTCCATTACCTGAGTTACGAAACCTTTTTCGCCCATTGTACCGTCGTCGGTTGTGATGAACAATTCGGTGCAGGCATCTTTCATTTTATCAGCCCAGAAAATGAGGTCTTTGTTCCTTGCACCCATAATCATGTAAACTTTATTTCCTGCTTCTTTAAACGCTTTAGCAATCAAATAGCATGGTGCCGCACCGTAACCGCCTGCAAGACATACAACCGTGCCGTATTTTTTGATTTCGGTAGGTTTGCCGAGCGGGCCTACGATGTCAACAAGTTCTTCGCCAACTTCAAGTTGAGCAAGTTTTTTTGTAGAATATCCGACAGCCATAAATACTAATGTCAAAGCACCTGTTTCTTTATTAACATCTGCAATAGTAAGCGGAACTCTTTCACCGTTTTCTTCTGCTCTGAATATAATAAACTGACCAGCCTGAGCGTTTCTTACAACGTAAGGTGCGTCAATAGTGATTTCATATTGATTCGGACATATTTCTTTTTTTGATAAAATTTTGTATCCCATTGTTTATCTCTCCTTATTAACCTATGAAAATATTATACACAAAGGTAATTATATAATCAAGGTTGATTATACACTAACTTTAACCTGTTTACGTAAGGTAAAGATTTTTCACAGTTTTTTAAAATCTATTTCATACCCCAGAAGTTCGCAGATTTTTACCATTTCATCGTATTTTAGCGTGCCGTTTATGAGTTTTGCTGAAAGCGTCTGCTGGTAAACTTTTTTTTCGTCCGTTGATAACATTCTCGCAAGCTTACTGAGAGATAATTTATTTTGCATTAGTAATATTTTTAAAACTTCACGTGCACTTTTTGCTTTCATTCTTCCATTATAAAAGTAATACGCGCATTTTGTTAAAGTTTTGCTTGTAAACAATTGACAAAAAAGTAAATTACATTATAATTCATGTTATTACAATATAAATAATGTTAAAAATGTAACGAAAGGTTAATATTATGAAAAAGAAAACCGGTTTTACTCTGGCAGAAGTCTTGATTACTCTTGGGATAATAGGTGTAGTTGCTGCCATGACATTACCTGCTCTTACTGCCTCTTACAGAAAATCAACAACCGAAACTGCATTGAAAAAGTTCTATACAAATGTTAATCAGGCTGTAAAATTATCTGTTGTTAATAATGGTGAAACGAAATATTGGACATTTCCGAGTAGTAGTCAACCTGATTCCATAATGCTTTTTTATGATAAATATTTTAAGGAGTATTTGAAAACCGTAAAAGTTGAAAAGGATAGTAATAAAATAAATGTATATTTTGCTGACGGTTCCGGGGTTGGTATTATTGGAAACGATTGGATTTATTGTATTAAAGCAAGAAACTTACAGGATATTAATGTAAGTTTTCTGGTGCCAAATGAGCTTGTCGGCACAAAATGTTTTACCTTTGGAATATATCCGACGGGTCCTTGCTCAGAAGGAACATTAAGTTACAATAATTTTTATAATAAAGGTGTAGAACCGTATGTTGTTTGCACGACAAGAAATTCTGACGGCGTGGTTGATGAAAATTCGCATATTACGACTGAGGCTGATTTAGCAGACAATGCGTATCATGCAACAAAATTAATTCAGATGAACGGTTGGCGTATTCCCGATGATTATCCGTTTATAAAATAAGATTCCATAATGTATGTTATCGGAAGTAAGCAAAGCTCTTCTGCTTTTGGTTACGTTCACTTTTTCTTTTTGATTGCGACGCAAAAAGAAAAAGTGAACCGAAAAAGAAAAAACACGCTGTTTTCAGCACCGCTTACGCGTTGCAAACCAAATGGATGTAGTTGACGATTGGGAATCGTCAAC
This sequence comes from uncultured bacterium, assembly GCA_948433295.1. Classification (GTDB taxonomy): domain Bacteria; phylum Cyanobacteriota; class Vampirovibrionia; order Gastranaerophilales; family Gastranaerophilaceae; genus Scatousia. The sequence goes on along the minus strand of CAOJDT010000002.1, from coordinate 48,366 downwards.
CTTTTGCCTCGCTATCGTGCTTCGCACACGCTCGGTGCAAAGGAAGGTGCGGAAACGTAGTTTCTGCTCACTCGAATCATTTGGTCGCGAGTTTTCTTTTCTTTCGTCTATTTCTTTTCTTTTGCCTCGCAACAAAAGAAAAGAAATAGACAGATAAATACCTATAAATATATTAAGTAAATGTAAATTTATAAATACTTTACAATGCGTTTTGCTTTATCTATAATTTTTAACATTGAAAGACAATTAGAGGTTGAGAAATGAGTAAATATTTATTGGAAATCGGAACGGAAGAATTACCTTATAAATTTATACCGCAGGCTATTGAACAGTTGCGCAGCGGGTTTGAAAACTTTTTAAACAGCAATAAAATCGGCTTTGAAAAAGTTGATGTTTATGCAACACCGAGACGTCTTGCGGTTATCGTAAGCGGTCTTGTTGAAAAAAGCGAAGACGAAGTTAAAGTCGTAAAAGGTCCTATCGCGAAAATTGCTTATGATGAACAAGGCAATCTTTCTAAAGCGGGCGAAGGTTTCGCTAAGAAGAACGGTGTAAATGCCGAAGATTTGTACGTTGAAGATAATTACGTTCATGCAAAAATCGTTGTTAAAGGTAAATCTATTGTTGAACTTTTGAAAGATAATGTTGAGCACATTTTCTCTAAACTCCAAGGCGCTCACTTTATGAGATGGGGGTATAACGACCAGAAATTCTCACGTCCTATCAAGTGGGTTGTTTCTATTCTTGATAGAGAAGAAGTTAAAATTAAATTAATTGATAAAGAATCTTCAAATATTTCCCGCGGTCACAGATTTGCACAACAAAACGTTATTATCGGACATCCTGACGATTACGTTGAAATTATGCGTAACTGCTGTGTTATTGTTGACCAGAACGAAAGAAAACAAATTATTATTGAAAAAGCAAAGGCGGAAGCTGCAAAATTAGGTGCAGAACCTTATTATACCGACGACTTGCTTGATGAAGTAACGTTCATTACCGAATATCCCGTTCCCGCAACCTGCGAATTCTCCGAAGAATACCTTAAACTTCCGGAAGAACTTGTTGTTACGGTAATGGCTGTTCATCAAAGATATTTCGCGCTTTATAAAGACGGTAAATTGATTAACAAATTTATTACGATGACAAACTATATAGGCGATGAATTTGCTAATATTAAAGCGGGTAATGTTCGCGTAATCAAGGCTCGTCTTGACGACGCGGTATTCTTCTTTAATGAAGATACCAAAAAGCCGCTTGTTGATTATCTTGAAGAACTCAAAGGCGTAACTTTCCAGAAAGGTATGGGCTCGGTTTACGACAAAACTCAAAGAATTATTTCACTTTCAAAAGATATTGCGAAAGAACTTAATGTTCCGTCAAAAGATATCGAAAGAACAGCGCTTCTTTGTAAAGCAGACCTTGTGACTCAACTTGTATTTGAGTTCACGGAACTTCAAGGATATATCGGCTCTGATTATGCAAGAGTTTCGGGCGAAAACGAAAAAGTTGTGGAAGGTATTAAAGAACACTACTTCCCGCTCAATGCAGAAAGCGAAACAGCAAAAGGTATTGAAGGTCAGGTTGTGGGTATTGCGGATAAACTCGACACAATTTGTGCAGTATTCGCAGACGGTAAAAAGCCTACGGGCTCTTCCGACCCGCTCGGTGTTCGTCGTGCAGCTCTCGGTATTATCAGAACAATTCTTGATAACAATTTAAAAGTAAATATTGCGGATTTAATCAAAAAAGATTTACTTTTACTGCCTGTTTCACTTGAAACATCTTCTGATAAAAATGCGCTTCAAAAGATTGCAGATACAGTGAAGAAAAACGTTGCAAGAATCGTTCCTGCGCAATGTCCTGCAGAGATTAACGAATTCTTTGTACAACGTCTTATTATCTTCCTCGCTGACAAATATGCGAAAAATGTTCTTGAAGCATGCGCTTCCAATAAAAATCCTATGGAAAATCTTGCGGATTACATTGAACGGGTTAAAGTCGTTTCAACGCTTGATAATCCTGCCCTACTCGAAAGCGCAAACAGAGTTATCAGAATTCTTAAAGAAGATTCAAAATCTTCTGTTAATAAAGACCTCTTTAAAGATACATCTGAAGGCATGCTCTACAGAGAAATTCAAACAGTCGATGAAAACGCAGATTATGCAACCTATTTGAACCAATTAATCGCTATTAATCCTGCTGTTGAAAAATTCTTTGCTGATGTCCTTGTTATGGATAAAGATGAAAAAGTTAAAGAAAACAGACTGGCTTTATTAACAATGTTAAAGAAAAAATATGAAAAGCTTACAGATTTCAGCAAGCTATAATTGCTTTTTGAGGATTTGTAAAGTTTTTTAAATAAAATACTTAAAAAAGTAAATTATTTTTTTGAGGATACTTTAAAATAGTACAAGAAGGTTAAAAATCAGAGGTAACGATGTTAGACCGATTAAAAAATTTAAAAATAGTAAAAACGCTTAAGAGTACACTCAGCCCGAAACTACGCTGGCTTCAATTCTCAAAAAGCGGTGTTGATAAATCTTCTCCCGAATATATTAAAATGATTAGCGGAGTTGATGATATACAAACAAATTCTGACGAACGCAGGCTGGAAGCAATGGTCAGAGAACAACTCAAGGAAGAGTTTCCGAATATTGAAAACTCAAAATCCTATGAACTTCTTGTTGATGCGGTTATGCACAATTTAAAGAAAAAACAGCTTCAAGCCACTGAAGACCTTGATATTGAATAAGGTTAAAATTTAAATAAAAAAACACCTCCACTACGGGGGTGTTTTTTTTGTGCGTGTGTAAATAATTTATATAAAAAGGAGATTTTATGACGACAATTATAGGTGTAAAACTTACAGACAGGGCTGAATGCTCGCTTCAATTCCAGGAAATTCTTACAAAATTCGGCTGTTCGATAAGAACAAGAATCGGGCTTCATCCGACAGAACAGGGCGTTTGTCTTAATCGGGGAATCGTGCTTCTTGAAACTTTGGGCGAGGAACCTCTTCTTGTCGAAGAACTCTCAAAACGATGGGAAGTCAAAACAATTTCATTTGACTAAAACCGTTTTATGAACTATTATTAGTTCTATGAGTACACAAAATAAACCCTTAAAAAGAATGCCTGAAGGCACACCCGTTTTAAAGAAGATGGCGGAGGCTGATAAGCTTTCAAAAGAAAATAAAAAAGCCGAAGCCATTGCAATTTATAAAGAGATTCTTGATGAGATTGATAAATCCTTTACCTTTGATTTGTGTGAACTTTATCGAAAAATCGGGGACTGTTATCACTCGTTGAAAGACAAGGACGGAGCCATTGAGGCTTATGAAAATTATATAAAATATTCGGCATCGAATGAAAGCGTATTTTCAATGCTTGGTTTTCTGTACTATTATTATGACAACGAAAAAAGCATTGAATACTATCACAAAGCGCTTGATGTTAAACCGAAAGCGTCAGCGGTTTCAAATCTTTGTCTTACTCTGTTGAAATCAGATAAGTATTCTCAGAAGGAATTGAAAGAAACTATAGAATATCATATAGATAAATTCAGACCGGTAGTTTTGCAGAATGACAAGCCGTATGAATATTCAAAACCGCAAGACCCTCATAAAAAACTCAGAATCGGGTATCTTTCATCGGATTTTCATTGTCATGCAATGATGCAGTTTGTTTTGCCGCTTCTGGAATATCACAATCAGGATAATTTCAATATTTCACTTTATTCATGCGCAAACAGATGTGATTCCACAACGGAAAGAATTAAAAAAACAGGTATAAAATTTATTGATTGTTATAATATGACAAATAAACAGCTTGCCGAACGCATTCATGATGATGAAATAGACATTCTTGTGGATTTGGGCGGATATACTCATTGCAGAGGTTTTGCACTGTATTACAAACCTGCGCCGATAATTATGCAGTATCTCGGTTTTGTAAATACAATGGGTATGAAAGAAGTTGATTATATTTTTGCGGATGAGTTTACAATTCCGAAAGAAATGGCAAAATATTATACTGAAAAACCTATGTATATCAAATGCGGAATGCAGCGTTTTGATTTCAGTAATCCAAATATGGTTCTGCCTGAATTGAATGACCTGCCTTATTTTAAAAACGGTTATATAACATTCGGAAGTTTCAATTGTCCGTCAAAGATTAACGATTACACCATAAACCTCTGGGCAAGATTGTTGGATAATGTTCCTAATTCTAAACTTTTGATTTACAGAACTCAATTATCAGATAAAATTATCGAGCATATTAAAAATAAATTTGAACAGTACGGAACGAATTTGAACCGTATTATATTTAATAATACTCCTCAACAGGGAGCGCAGTTTACAGCGTATAAAATGGCGGATATCGCACTGGACCCTACACCTTTTAACGGTTTAACCATAACTATGGAATTGATTTCCATGGGCGTTCCCGTCATTACTCTCGTGGGCGAAAGTATGCAATCACGCGGATGCGCAAGGGTTAATAAGGCTCTGGGACTTAATGATTTGGTTGCTGAAAACGAATATGAATATATATCAAAAGCAAAAAAACTTGCGGGGGATATTAATAAACTTCGGTATTACAGAAAAAATCTCAGAAAAATATGGAATAAATCTGTTCTAAGAACGGATTACGCAGGGTTTGCAAAATGCGTGGAAGACGGTTATATTCAGGCGTGGAAGGATTATTGTAAATCTTTGTAAATGATTGCGCAAAAATAAATTTTCAGGAACTTTTAGATAGAGGGACTGAATAAATGACGAATCCTGTATTAACCTCAAGACCGACAAATTTAATAGCAACTTATTTAAGGCAGAACAATTCTCAGGCAGCTAATAAACAGCCGAACGGTTCGGGGTACACCAATACAAGTATTTTTTACGTCAACGATTTTCACGGAAGAGCAATAAATATGGAGAGGACAATTACTGCAGCGCAGGCTTATGACAGATTTGTTCCTTCTCAAAATGTTGATAAATTGAAGCTTGCTTCGGGTGATATTATGCTCGGAGAAGATAATTTGATTAATAAAGTTGCGGCTACGTTTATGAAATTTATAGGAGTTACAGCTTCTGCCGTCGGAAACCATGAGTGCGACGTAAAACCTCAGGATATGCACGGAGTTTTCAAATCCCTGCCGTATAATCTGCTTGCCTGCAATTTGAAATCAAAAGATAATAATGATAATTTCCGTGATTATGTTAAATCCTCTCTCGTAGAAGAACATAACGGTAATAAATACGGCATTATCGGTACTGTTCCTACAGATTTGTTAACCCGTTTAAAATACGGAAAATCCTTTACCGATAAAAATATTACACCTGCTAATATTGATGAAACAATTAAAATGGTTCAGAGTGAAGTTGATAAATTAAAATCTCAAGGTGTAAATAAAATTATATTGTTATCCCACTGCGGATACGGTTACGATAGAAGAATTGCCACCGAGACAGACGGTTTAGACGTTATTCTGGGCGGACACTCGCATAACCTCGTAAAAGATGTTCAGGACGGGGAAAATCTCTTATATTCAAAATCAGGCGAACCTGTTGTTATTACACAAGCAGGACGCGACGGTAAATTCTTCGGAGTCTTGAATCTCGTATTTGATAAAAACGGTGTAATTCAAAAGGTTCAAAATAACGTGGAATCAACGCGTCCGTTTAGCAGAAACGCAGCAGCAAGACATATTTTCGATACTATTCTCGGAAAACCCGAAGTCGTAGGTACTATTAGAACTGCCCCGCCGATTATGAAAAATGACTTGATAGAAACAAGTCCTCTGGCAAATTTTGTAATGGATTCGATTAAAGAAGATACAGGCTGCGAAATTTCGATGATTTCTGCCGCATTACTCAGAGGTACCTTAGAAAAAGGAAGAGTTGATACAAGAACAATTTCCGAAATTTCGCCGTTCAAAAACAAAATTGTTGACGTTAATTATACCGAAAAAGAAATCGTTGATGCGATTAAATTCGGTGCTCGTTCTTTCAAAAATCGAAACAATAAACCGGGATTAATTTATGTTTCCGGCTTGAAGTATACTGTTTCAAAAGAGGGTGAACTTAAAGATTTGAAATTTATCAATAAAGACGGACAGGAAGAGGTTATTGATATCAACAACCCTCGTACCGACAAGACATACAAGGTTTCTATAAATGATTACCTCGCTATGGGCGGTGATAATTTTGATATGCTGAATAAAATTAATCAGGCAGAGAAAATTAATGATTTTGACCTTACGGTCTGTGTGGAAAATCATTTCAGACGTCATACCGAACCTGTTGATTTGATTGACGACGGCAGAATTAAGATTGTAGATTAAATAATTTTGTAGTATAATTGCGTTATGGAAACAGAATTAAAGCAGCTTTTGAATAACGTAAAACCTCGTGTTAAGAGCGCGAAGGAGTGTCTTTGACTACGCCTCGCTGTCAGGTAAGCTCGAAAAATTAGAATCCGAAATGCAGTCTCCCGATGTCTGGGCTGATAAAAATAAGGTTTCGAAACTCGGTGCTGAAATAAAAGAGGTAAAAGAAAATTTGTCACTTCTTGACTGCTGGCAATCGTCAATTGATGATGCGGAAGTAGCACTGGAGATTCAGGATGAAGACCTTATAAAAGAAAGTTTTGAACGGGTTTCGGCTATGGAAAGTGAACTTGATAAGTTTGAAATTCGTCTTATGTTGAGTGGTGAGTATGATGAAGCTGATTCGATTTTAACTATTAATGCGGGTGCAGGCGGTACAGATGCTCAAGATTGGGCAAGTATGCTTCTTAGGATGTACATGCGTTGGGCAGAAGGTCGTGGCTGGCATGTTGATTTGCTGGATAAACTAGATGGTGATGAGGCGGGAATTAAATCCGCAACAATAAAAATTACAGGAAAATACGCTTTTGGTTATGCAAAAGCTGAAAAAGGGGTTCACAGACTTGTAAGAATTTCTCCGTTTAATGCAAACGGAAAGCGTCAGACAAGTTTTGCCTCACTTGAGGTTTCGCCGATAATAGCAGATTTTGAAAAATCTATTGTTATACCGCCCGAAGATTTGGAAGTTGATACAATGCGCTCAGGCGGTGCAGGCGGACAGAATGTTAACAAAGTTGAGACTGCAGTAAGGATTTTGCACAAACCGACAGGAATTGTCGTAAAATGTCAGCAGGAACGTTCACAATTGCAGAACAAAGAAAATGCCATGCAAATCCTTGCATCAAAATTACTGGCAATTCGTCAGACTGAACATGAAAAGAAACTGGCTGAATTGAAGGGCGAAAACTTTGATATAAACTTCGGTTCGCAAATTCGTTCGTATGTATTCCATCCGTATAAAATGGTAAAAGATCATAGAACAGGGTTTGAAGTCGGTAATGTAGATTCTGTCATGGATGGTGATTTAGACGGATTCATTGAGGCTTATTTGAAACAAAATGCATGATAAAATGAAATGCATTTTAGAAAATGATATTGACATTTTGTTGAATAAAGGTTATTCTATTCATGTAAAGGAGATAGCATGAAAGAATTTTTGAATGACTTAAAAGAAACAGTATTAAAGGCTCAACAAGATGCAATTTTGAATTCTGAGTTTATAAGCAGTAAATATTTTTTAGACATGTATGTAAAATTAGAAAATCAAATTTCCAAATGTCAAGATTCATTTATTTATGAGCCGATAAAAGAAAGGAAAACCAGAACGTATGATAAGCTTGATGAAAAAGTTCGTGACAATGTGTTACTCGTGGCTTTCTGCTTTAGTTACTATGAACATGACTCGTTATATCCGACTCAAAGTCAGGATAGGGCATTGTCACTTGCAGCTGAAGCTCTTGGAACGAAAAAAAGTACGTTAAAAATGCATAGAGATTTATTCGATGGGCATAACAATAATCACCGTAAAGGATGGAGTAATTCTCCAATGCCCCCTAACGTTCAGAAAATAAAAGATTATCTTGAGACATTAGATAAAAAAGTAGTGGTAGAAAAAGCAAAAAAAGTTTTGAATCTTTAATACTATTCAAAATCAAAAAGTTCTTTCGGGTGAACTTTTAATGTATCTGCAATTATTTTAACTTTAGAAACAGTCAAATCTGTTTTTGCAATTTCAATCAAACTAATCATAGAACGCGAGATTTGCTCGGAAACTGCCATGTCATCCTGAGTCAGTCCGCGTTCTTTTCTTAGTTTTTTTAAATTTTTTGCAAATTTTTGTAAATAAACCTTGTCCATTTAAAAATTGTTAGCTATACTAGCAATTATTACAACTAGTGTTACTAGCAAAATGAAGGAGATTATTATGAGAAAATTTGCATTCACTTTAGCCGAAGTTCTAATCACGCTTGGCATAATCGGCGTTGTCGCAGCGCTGACACTTCCTTCTGTTGTTGGTCATTACAAAAAAGTCGAGGCTTCTTCAAGGTTAAAGAAGTTTGTTTCTACTATGGAACAGGCAATAAGATTTAGTGAGTCGGTGAACGGTGATTCAAAAGAATGGGTCAAATCAGATACATTATTGGATGACGACGGAGACTATGATTGTGAGGCGAATGGTAAAGTGTCAAAGGACTTTTTTATGACTTATCTCGCTCCATATATAAAGTATACCTCTATTACTGACGGACAGAATAGTGTAGACGAAGAAGGAAATAAAAGCGGTACCCATACAACCGTTTATCTTGCGGACGGTTCAATGTTTTCATTTTCTAACGGTGGTTGTATGGATATACGATTTGATGTAAACGGTTATAAAAATCCAAATACAACGGGTATTGATCAATTTGTATTTTTAATATGTCTATCAAAAAATACCAGAGAAGGTTATTGTGGTAGTGATAAAAAAGCATTTTGTACATACGGCACAAATAGAAAAGGAAGTGCAAATACCAGAGAAAAAGCTTTGGCTGATTGTAAATTAAGCGGTTACTGGTGTTCAAGTCTTTTAGAAATAGACAACTGGGAATTTAAAAAGGATTATCCTTATAAGTTATAATCATGCAAATCAGTCCCGCCTGTTTTGATAAGATTGTATTTGTCTGCGATTTGTTCAATTTTATGCGCTGTCGCGAATTTTATAATTCCGCGATGGCGCTTATACGGATAATATACTTCAATTCCGTCAAGTCCGTATGAGATTAATTTTTTCACAAAATGTTCATGATTTAGTGCCCAACAACAAGCTGGGTGGGCAAGTACTGCTATTCCACCGGCATTATGAATTGCGTTGATGAGTTTTTTAATATTGCGTTGTGAGAAAATTCTTATGATATCAAGTTCGGTTTCGCGTTTTGATTTTGCGCAGAAAGCTTGTAACTCTTTGTTATTAACATCAATCCCGTAACCCAGAAGGTGTAAAAATACATAACCGCACCAGACATCGAATTCAACGGCGGGAATAACTATTTCATCAATTCCGTTTTCAAGGTATCCGTTAACGGTATTGTGGTCGGATATTGCTATTTTTTTGTAACCTTTTTCTTTTGCCTGTTTTATTAAATCCCGAAAGTCACCGCGTCCGTCTGAATAGGTCGTGTGTATGTGAAGGTTAACCTTATTTTCGTGATAATCCGATTCGGTAAAGTGTTTAATTAATTCTTTGTAATTCGTCATTGTTTTTTTTAATTTATTTGTAATAAAATTATTATACATAAAAGTGTGATTTTTTCAAAAGGAGAGTATATGTCAAAAGTCAAATCTAATACTAATATATTTGCAATTCTTGCAGATGGTATAAGGATTTATTGTACAAATTTTGTAAAATTTACTCAATACATGGCTTTCCCTGTGTTGGGACAGGTCTTGGGTTTAGGCTTAATTCTGGGGCTATCTGTCTGGTATACTCAGAATTTACCTGCATTAATCGAAAAGTCTCCCGCTTTTAACAATCCGACGACTGTTCTGTGGTGTGTAATTCTGATTACGGTTCCAGGAATGATTATATTTTTAAAAGCATTCTGGGATTATCTGGTTGCATTTGGTGCATTAAACTCAATGGCAGAAAGTGCAATGCAGGTCGGAAAAGTTTATGATTTTCCTGCGCATAATGCTCTTGTTACACAGCATACGTTCAAGTTTGTGGGATTATGGTTTGTCATAAGTTTGATGGGGCTGCTTGCTGTATTACCGTTTTTTATTGTAATCGGTGCAGTCTTTTTTGTATATTTTATACTTGTATTTCAGGTGTTTGTTTTTGAACCCGAAACCTCAATTATCGGATGTTTTAAACGAAGCTTGTGCATAATTAAAGGTAATTTTGCAAAAACATTTATTTTAATGTGTATTCTGGCATTTTTTACTTATTTTTTGTTTGTCAAAGGTTTTTCGGTGTTTTTTGATTTAATTCGTGTAACGGAACTTTTGACCAATCCCGTAGAATCGTGGGTTGCGGCGAATGTTCCTCTGGACGGATTTAACAATTGGCTTATTAATATAAATCCTAAAACCGATATTCTTACTCCGGCAAAAATAGCGCAAGGACTTGTTTATCAGATACCGTTTTTCGTTGTAACAGGTTTTACGCTTCCGCTCAGAAGTATTTGCTGGACTTTGTGGTATAAGGCTCTTAATACCGATAATGAAAGGCAGGAACACAAGCCTGTTAAAAAGTCGGCTAAAAAATCAGGCAGAAAAGAGCGCGAATAATGTTTATTTGTAAACTTTGCAAATCAAAAGATAAGTTTGAACTGATGTTTTCACCCGACTATAAGGGCGCAAGACATTTCGAACAGCGTTATAATGCAAAGAACGAAATAGAAATTACGGTAGACGGATATACTTTTATACCTGATTTGCAATTTATGAATGAACATGCAGTGTGTAAGTATTGCGGACAAATTTATATGTGGGACTATGATTATAAAGGATAAAAATTATGAGAACTGACAGAAAAAATAACCAGTTGAGAGAAATTAAATTTACAAAAGATTTTACAAAAAACGCATTGGGTTCGGTGCTTGTGGAATTTGGCGACACCCGTGTAATTACAACGGCGTCGGTGGAAACAGGCAAACCTAAATGGATGGATAAAGAGGATTCAAGAGGATGGCTTACCGCAGAATATTCACTCCTGCCGTCATCGACCAATACCCGTTGCCAGAGAGAACGTTCAAAAGTTTCGGGCAGAACTCAGGAAATTCAAAGACTCATCGGCAGAAGTCTCAGGGCTTGTGTTGATTTAACTAAAATGCCTGATTTGACGATTACTATTGACGCTGATGTGATTCAGGCTGATGGCGGAACAAGGACAGCAAGTATTTGCGGAGGATTTCTTGCATTAAAAATTGCCGTTGATAAACTTCTTGCCGAAGGAAAATTACAAGAAAATCCCATAATTGAGCCTGTTGCCGCAATTTCTGCGGGCATAATTGACGGAGAAGTTTTGTTGGATTTGTGTTATGAAGAGGATTCTCACGCACAGGTCGACAGCAATGTTGTGCTTACGAAAAGCGGTAAAATTATTGAATTTCAAACTACTGCCGAAGGTGAACCTTACGAATATCAACAGATGATTGAAATTTTTAATGTCGCAAAAGACGGTATTTCGAAAATTGTTGAAATGTATGAGTGTGTTTAGTATAATTTTTTACGAAGAAAGGAGAAAATAATGAAAAAACTTTTATTGTCGTTAATGGCTTTATCAATTTTATCTATCGGTGCTGCAAAAGCTGCAGAAACAAAACGTCCTGTTTCTAATATGTTGAATACTATTCAAGCTAAAGAAGAAGCTGCTTACAAAAAAATGGAAGCAAATAAAAAAGAAGCAGAAGCTCGTCAAAAAAAAAGAGAACAAGAAAAGAAAGCTCAACAAGAAGCTTGGAAAAAACAACAAGCAGATGCTAAAGCAAGACAAGAAGCAAGAAAACAAAATTACGAAACTAAAAAACAACAATGGAAAGATTTATTGGAAACAGGTAAATAATTAACTTATTTATCTAAAATTCCAATAAAAGACAGGAGAAATAATGCAGGCTGTTATGCCTAAAACGCTTACCTTATCAGGTGCAAAAATATTAATACATACCCTTAAACGTTTAGGTACGGATACAATATTCGGCTATCCGGGCGGAATTGTATTGGGTGTTTATGATGAACTTTATAATCAGAATAATATAAAGCATTATCTTGTGCGCCATGAGCAATCTGCCGTTCATGCGGCTGAGGGTTATGCAAGAGTAAGCGGAAAGTGCGGGGTTGTGCTCGTGACTTCGGGTCCGGGTGCAACAAATACTGTTACTGGTATTGCAAACGCGTATCTTGACGGCTCGCCGCTTGTGGTTTTAACAGGTCAGGTTTCTGCAAATTTAATCGGAAAAGACGCTTTTCAGGAAGTTGATATTATTGATATGACAAAATCTTGTACCAAGGCAAATTTTCAGGTTAAAAGTGTTCAAGAACTGGAGTCTGTGCTTGAAAAAGCTTTTCAAATTGCTATGTCAGGCAAAAAAGGTCCTGTTGTTGTTGATTTGGCAAAAAATATTTTTACTGAGGAGGGTGAAATTTCTTCATCCGCCTCGGTTTTAAATACGATACAGTCGGCAAAACCTTTGAAATCCGATATTATTTCCGCTTTAAAAGAAATTTGTAATGCGGAAAGACCTCTTATTGTTGCAGGCGGAGGGGTTGTTCAAGCCGGAGCAAGTAATGAACTTATTGAATTTGCGCGTCTTCTTAATATTCCAGTTGTAAGTACGATGATGGCTTTAGGTGCTTATCCTCAGGATTGTGAAAATTATCTCGGTATGATTGGCATTTTCGGGCAAAATTCAGCGAATCAGGCAATCAGAGAAAGTGATTTGATTTTTTCAATAGGCGCAAGATTCAATGACAGGATTACCTGTTGTTTTTCTGCGGAACAATTGAGTCGTAAATTTATTCAACTTGATATTAATCAAAATGAAATTTCAAGAATCATTCCTGCTTTCATAGGTTTAAACGGTGATGCAAAGGATATTCTTGATGAAATGTGTTCCGAATTGAAGTCAGGGAATTTTATTAAAAATCCGCATCAGGCAGATTGGCTGGTACAGGCAAGAAGTTTAAAATCCAAAAACAAAATTAATAAAAAAATATCGGATAAACTTCATTCATTTGAAGTTATTGAAAAAATTTACGAATTTACTAAAAATATGAATCTCGTTGTTGCGACCGAAGTCGGGCAGCATCAGATGTGGACGGCTCAAAATTATAAATTTTCATCTTCGGGTAAATTTATAACTTCAGGCGGCTCCGGAACAATGGGGTTCGGACTTCCTGCGGCAATCGGTGCATCGGTTGCGGGCGGGCGTGTTCCTGTAATATGTATTTCGGGCGACGGCTCTTTTCAGATGAATTCTCAGGAAATAGCGGTATGTATTGATTATAATCTTCCCGTAAAAATTCTTATTTTGAATAACGGTTATCTCGGTATGGTGAGACAATTACAGCAAAAATTTTGTGAAGGAAGATATTCAGAAACGCGGATTTCAAATCCTGATTTTGTAAAGCTTGCGGAAAGTTACGGTATAGCTGCAACCAGAGTTTCGTCGGAACCTGAAGTTATTCCTGCCCTTAAAAAAGCTTTTGAAATTGATGGACCTGCATTGATTGATTTTGTGGTTGAACCTATGGAAGTTGTATAGCAGGGTTGCGTAACTCCGAAAAATATGTTATACTAAACAGAAAGAAAGGTGGCTGAGCCACATAACCCTGACACTAAAATGCGGGGAAACACGGGTAATGAAGAATGGAGGTAAAACGGTGAAAATGCAGTCTATGCTTAAAAAACGGGGGGGGGGGCAAGCTTAATTATAGCCTAGCTTTTACCCTGGCGGAAGTATTAATAACCTTAGGTATAATCGGAATCGTCGCGGCAATGACATTGCCGACTCTTATTCAAAACCACCAAAATAAGGCACTCCATTCAGCTTTATTAAAAAATTATTCAGTTTTACAAACAGCATTGCAAAAGGCAAATTATGAACAAGGGCATTTGATTAGTTCTGTCTCTATTGCGGAAAAAGAATTAAAGTCTCTTTTAATGAAAGAATTAAATGCCGTAAAAGATTGTGGGAATGAATCTTGTACTTCCAGGCGTAGAAGTGATGATGGTTCAACAAACTATGTGATAAATAATTATAAAACTTATAATAATAAAATTATGGCAACTTTTTATTTGGATGACGGTCAATTTATGCTTGCAGACGGATCTTTATGGATGCTTGAAAATCCAGGTGATGGTTCGTTGTTTATAACAATTGATTTAAACGGTCCTGATAAAAAACCTAACAAGTGGGGGCATGATATGTTTACATTCCAGATAATAAGAAATGGAAAAGTGCTGCCAATGGGTGCAGACGGAACCGCATTTTCAAATGAGGAGTTTTGTTCGAAAAACTCAAATGCGGGTACAAACGGTATCGCTTGTACACACAGAGCCTTGACAGATAAAGATTACTGGAAAAATCTCCCTTAAATTTTTTCCGGAACAAGAATTGATATAACCGCATTATCAAGACTTAAATACGTTTTTACAGCGTTGTTTAAGTCTTCGAGTGTTATTGAATCCAAATCATTCAGGTATTCTTCTATCAGTTTTAAGTCGTCGCAAACAGTCATGTAATAACCGATAGTTTCGCCGATTTCCGAAACTGTCTCTGCCGAAAATGCAAATTGTGATTTTGTTTTCTTTTTCGCTTTTTGAAGTTCTGCGTCTGTAATCGGATTATTCAATAGTCCTGCGAGTTCTTCTTCAATAAGTTTGCGTGCAAGCTCTTGTTTTTCAGGTTTATAGTTTGCCTGAATAAAGAAATTATTTCCGTCTTTGAATTGATAGTGTTCGCAGCATACGATATTAAATACGGGGTCACTTGGTTTTTCGATTAAATTTTGATAAAGTCTGGAACTTGTACCGTTGCCCAGAATAATACTTATTAAATCAAGGCATATAGTATCTTTAAGGTTACAAGCTCTCGGACCAAGCCAACCGTACATTATGTAAGACGTATTAATTTGTCCTGTTGTCGTTACAACCTTTGTTGACTCAACAGGTTTGTCAATTTCGTTAATTTTTTTGGGTGCATTTGCACGGTTTTTGAAATCAAATTCTTTTTCTACTTTTTCTAAAATTTCTTTGTGGTCGAAATCTCCGACGATAATTGTAGTCATGTTTTCAGGTGAATAGAATGTTTGGTAATAATTCATAATATCATCACGCGTAACTTGTGAAATGATTTCAGGAGTTCCTATTACATCTCGTTTGTAAGGATGTTGAGTGTACATGTTGTAGTTGCATGCGTTATAAACTTTTGTCCAGTTCTGGTCCTTACGCATTCTGATTTCTTCGATTACTACGTGGCGTTCGCGTTTTTCATTAACTTTCGTATCGTTCAAATTAAACGGTGCGCCGATTTCTTCATAAGGTAAAACAGGGTCAAGCATCATATCCGCATGCAGTTCTATGGCTTCATAAAAATCCTTGTTGCCTTCGCCTTTCGGGAGTGTAACGTAGTAGAACGTATAATCTTTCCAGGTTGCGGCATTGACAATTGCCCCTTTTGCTTCAAGAATTCTGTCGAATTCACCGGCTTTATGTTTATGTGTTCCTTTGAACATAAGGTGTTCTAAAAAGTGGGAAATTCCGTTATTTTTATCATCTTCGTTTATAGAACCGGTTTTCACCCATGTGCTTACGTTAGCCATCGCACCTTCTTTGTGTGCAAGTACAATTGTATGACCGTTCTCACGTGTGTATACTTCAACTTCTTTTGTCAAAAACGGATATTTTACCAAACTTTTTTTCATTATTATTTCCCTCTTTTTTCTTTATTATATAACAAAAATGGGACTTATATACAAGTTTACACCGTATGCCAACACTATTTGTCATGCTGAACTTGTTTCAGCATCTCCTAAACTTGAGACCCTGAAACGAGTTCAGGGTGACATTTGAGTGTATTATTTGGTGTAAACTTGTATATAAGTCTAACAAAAATATCGTTGCATGTACGTGGAATTTATAATATAATGATTCCATGGAAATTGTGAATCGTTTAAAAAATAAGGTTGTGGTTTCTGTTCAGGCTATGCCGTCAGAACCTTTGTATCTTGAAAAGTGCATGGTCGCTATGATGAAATCCGTTATAAAAGGCGGTGCAGGTGCACTGAGAGTTGCAGGAGCAAGAGATGTTAAGAATGCAAAGAATCTCTTTGATGTTCCCGTAATAGGGCTTACCAAACCCGATATTATTCCAAAAAACTGGAAGGATATTGTCTATATAACTCCTACATTGAAAGAGGTTATTTCTCTTATTGATGCGGGGGCTGATATTATTGCTTTTGACGGAACTTCCCGCGAAAGAGAGGGCGGTTGCAAGCTTGAAGATATTATCAAATATATTAAAATAAACAAACGTATTTCAATGGCGGATATTTCAACCGTAGAAGAAGGCATTAATTGTGCAAAACTCGGAGCAAATATTCTTTCAACAACGCTTTCTGGTTATACTTCTCATTCAAAAGCTTGCGGCGATGAGCCTGATTTTGAACTCTTGGAAATTCTCGTGAAGGAAACTTCGCTTCCTGTCGTTTTGGAAGGAAGAATATGGGAACCATGGCAGGTGGATAAAGCTTTTGAACTGGGCGCTCATTGTGTTGTTATTGGTTCGGCAATCACAAGACCGCAGCTTATTACGAAACGTTTTGTTTGCAGAAATCAGTATTAAGGAGCAATAATTATGTGTAAGGCGCTTGCTATAGATATTGGCGGTACAAAAATTTATAATACTGTTATTAACGATAAAGGCGAAATTGTTGCCGATATTGAAAAAAGAGCAACTCCAAAAACTTTTGAAGAGATTGAAGCTGCATTTCGAGATATTATTTCTAAATACGAAGATGAGGTTGATGTCGTTGCAATTTCAACATGTGGTGCCGTAAATAATTTTAATAACGGAATTCTCGGTTCTACTGGAAATATTGCGGCAGGATATCCTAATATGAATTTTGCATCATTAAGTAAGAAAAAAGTTTTTGTAGAAAATGACGCGAATGCTGCGGCCTGGGCAGAACACGTAATCGGCGCTTCAAGAGGATTGTCGGATTCCATTATGATTACGCTAGGAACAGGCGTGGGCGGCGGTATTATAATTAACAATAAACTTTTTAAAGGTAAAAACGGTGCCGCGGGCGAAATGCATTTTAAACTCAGAACCGATAAACACAGAAAATGTACCTGTGGCGGTTGGGATTGTTTCGAGGCTTATGCGTCAGGAACGGGTTTGAAAAAAACTGCCGAAGAAATTTCCGCTAATCCTGATATTACAACCTATGATGTAATTGAGGGATGGAAAAATAATGATGTATTGATGACAAAAATCTTTCTCAAATGGCAAGAGGACATTCTTGCCGGCTTAATCGGGCTTGCGAACCTTTTTGATCCGGAAGTCATTGTGTTGTCGGGTTCAATGGCGGAATTTGTTGATACGGATTATTTAACAAAAGCTGTTAATGATGAAATAATCACAACGCCGACAGCAGTTGTTAAGGCGAAATCAGGAAATTATTCGGGAATGATTGGTGCTGCGCTTCTGGCTCTGGAAGAGAGGGATGATGGGCAAGGCTAAGAAAAGAAGTTTTCATCGTGGGATTAATGACAGAGTTTCGAATCTTTCAAGAGAAGAGGCTATAAAAATCGTTGCGTCGGAAATTACTGTGAATCCGGAAAGTATTTACGGTTTAATTACTCTGTTCGGCTTAAGTGCGGAGGAACTTCTGGAAGCGGGTGCAAGTTTTGAGGCTGTCATGGGTATAAAAGGGCTTTTAAAATGATTAAAAGAATTTGGTTCTGGCTCAATGCGTCACGACTTTTTTCTCTTCCGATGACCATACTTTCATGGCTTGTAATTTTTGTTTATTCTCTTCAATTCGGTGGTGATATTCTGAACGGGGTTTTGGCTCTTGTGGGAATTTCTGCTGCACATCTTGCAACGAATCTTGCGGATGATTATTTTGATTATCAAAAAATGCTTTCTGACGGTAATATGATGAGTACAGTTGTGAAAAATAAATGCGCTTATATAAAAAACGGCGAGGCAACAATAAAAGATGTTTTGAAAGTTGTTATTATTTACTGCACAATTGCTTTTTTTATCGGGGTGATTTTGACTTTCAGAAGCGGGTTTGATGTTATTTGGCTTGCCGTAATCGGAGGTATTCTGACGCTTTCTTATTCAAAATTTTCCCAAGTGGGTTTGAGTGAACTTGCGGTCGGAATCGCTTTCGGACCATTGTTTTTTGAAGGTGTTTATTATGTTATGACCAAAACTTTTTCGTTCGAAGTTTTGGTGCTTTCGATTGCGGTCGGAGCGTTTACTGTCGGTGTTCTTTATGCGCATACGCTTTTGGATTATGACAGTGATATGATTTCGCATAAAAAAACTTTATGCTGTAGGATTGGCGATAAAAATAAGGCAATACTTTTGCTTATGATTTTTTATATTGTCGGTTTTTTAGCATTAATCGGATTTTCGATTTTGACGAAGAACTTTTGTGTTTTGTTGGCGCTTTTGACCGTGCCGTTGGCGGTTAATGTTTGTTGTGCCGAAAAAAAATATATCGAGGATAAAAATTTTGAGCCGCAAATCAAGTGGTGGCATTATCCGCTTGATAATTGGACAAAAATTAAAGCCGACGGAATTCACAGTTTTTATTTTGTCCTTTATCAGTCGCGTAATCTGGTGATTTATTTCTGTGCTTTGTTGATTATTGGAATTCTTTTGAAATTATAGGTTTTCGATGAATGTGAGAGTGTCTGTTCCGCCTTTTTCTATCGGTTGGCAGGAGTATTCATTATCGGGTTTGAGATATAAAGGTTTTTTGTTGTTAGTAAAGATATTAAATGTAAAAATATCATGTCCCCATTTGTTTGGACCTTTGTGCCCGTTAACATCCACTGAAATTATTTTTGGAGACTCTCCATATAAGATTAAAACAACTCCGTCGTTTAATATATATACTATTGAATTTTGTTCCAGTCTGGATTTAATAAATCCGCCACAATTTTGTTTCCAATAGTCTATTTCTGAATCTGTAATATTTGGATTGTTAATCCGTTTTACAGTGTCAATTCCTTCATAAGAAGATTTTGGGAAACATCCGTCTCTAAGAGCGTTACCTCTGCAAACTTTTACTATTTTTAAATTTTTTTCCAATGCATTTCGTAATACAGGGCAATCCTCATCATATATTGTGAGACTTCCATAAGCGCATTGGGATTTGTAGCCTAAATCAGCCTCAGTTTTGCTTAAAGCCTGTGATAGCGTGGAGTATGCCTTTCGAAATTGACTTTTTATAACTTGTTTTTCTATCTTGTTGATAACCGTCGGCAGCGTTAATGCTGCAACTATGCCTATTATTCCTAAAGTTATCAATACTTCTGCAAGTGTAAAAGCAATATGTCTCATTATATCTCCATAATTGGTTTTTAAGCTTATAAATGTGATTAATTAATCCCAGTATATTTTATATTATAAACTTATAATTTGAATTATGCAAGAGTTTAAAAATTATAATCTGAAAATTCGTAACAGAATTAAGAAATATCGGAAACAGAAAGGTTTTTCTCAGGAAAGACTTGCGGAATTGATTGATTGCAGCAGAGAACATCTTGTAAGGATAGAAAACGGAAGAATGAATATCGGATTAGGTATATTTATTCGTTTGGCACAGGTTTTTGAAGTTTCGCTCGACGAACTGGCAGGTTTTAATAAGTAGTACATTTTTTGTATTTTATTTTATTTATCAGTATGCTACAATAGATATAAGATAAGAGACACAAGGAGCGTTTTGATATGACGGAGAGCACAAATCAGTTACTAAAGCCAGTTACGACTAAAATTAACGATGAAGGTAATCTTTCAATCGGCGGATGTGATTTGGTTAAACTCGCAGATCAATATTCTACTCCTTTGTATGTTATTGATGAACAAACTTTGCGTTCGGTTTGCAGAGATTACAAAAATGCGTTCGCGTCTTATGAAAAAGTTAATATGATGTATGCCTCGAAAGCACTTTGTACAATGGCAACCTCTGCAATTATCGCAAGTGAAGGTTTTGGCTTTGATACAGTGTCGGGCGGAGAGATTTATACTGTTTATAAAGCGGGCGTTGATATGAAAAAAGTTTTGTTTAACGGTAATAACAAATCTTTTGATGAACTTAATCTTGCGATTGATTTAGGTGTAGGTAGAATCTCGGTTGATAACTTTTTTGAACTTTCGCTTCTTGACGAAATCGCAAAAAGTAAAAATGAAATTGTTGACGTTCTTTTGAGAATAACTCCGGGAATCGAGTGTCATACTCACGAATATATTCAAACAGGACACCTTGATTCAAAATTCGGTTTTGATTTGACTCAGATTGATGAAGCTGTGGAATTGATTCTTAATCAATATAAAAATATTAATCTTCACGGTCTTCACGCTCATATCGGTTCGCAGATTTTTGAGACAAAAGTTTATCATGACGAAATAGAAATTCTTGTGAAAGAACTTGCAAGACTTGATGAAAAATTTGGACTCAAGCTTGATGAAATAAATATTGGCGGAGGGTTAGGCGTAAAATATACCGAAAATGACCTTCCTCCATCAACTTTTGAAATCGCTGATGTTATTATAAAAAGTCTTAATGAAAATGTTAAAAAGTACGGAATTCAACCTCCTACGTTATTTATAGAGCCGGGCAGAAGTATAATTTCAACCTCTGGTGTTACATTGTATACTTTTGGAAGTTCAAAACAGGTGCCGAAAGGTAAAAAGTATGTTGCAATTGATGGCGGAATGTCCGACAATCCGCGACCGTCAATGTATCAGGCTGAATACCGTGCTCAAATTGCGAACAAGCCTGATGCAGAATTAGCGCAAACCGTTACTGTCGCAGGCAGATTTTGTGAAAGCGGTGATATTTTGATTAAAGATATTAATCTCCCTGAAATTGAAGAAGGAGATATTTTGTGTGTGTTTAATACAGGTGCCTACAATTATTCGATGGCGTCGAATTATAATAGAGTACAAAAACCGCAAATGGTACTTGTAAATAATTCACAATCTGATATTATAGTTAAGAGAGAGACTTTGGATGATTTAATCGCCAAAGACGTAATTCCTGATAGGTTAAAGTAAAATGTTGGATAATATTATTTCATACTTACAATTTCAATTAGGCGCAATGGATTTGTCTTTTAACTGGACAAATGCTTTTGAAATACTTATTATCGTTATGATTTTGTATACCTTTTACAAGAAATTTATCAAAAATACTCAGTCCGAAAAATTTGTAAAAGGAATTTTTATTCTTATTTTTGTTTGGATTTTCGGTGAAACTCTGGTTCGATTTGATTTGAAAATTCTGGGAATGTTTTTGAAATCAATAGTTACGCTTGTTTCTTTGAGTTTAATCGTAATCTTTCAACCTGAATTACGCCGCTTTTTAGGATTTTTGGGTCAGGCAGATTTTATCAGTAAAGCGTTTACTTCGAATACTTCCAAACCTGAACACGATGAAAAAATTGATGTTATTAAAGAAATTATAGAATCGGTAAGATTTTTATCAAAAACACACACCGGCGCTTTAATCGTTTTTCAAAATGATTTAAGTAATACCTATTATGATGTTGGTACAAAGTTGAATGCGGATGTTTCAACAGAACTTCTGTTGACGATTTTTCACCCTAATACTCCGCTCCATGACGGTGCTGTGGTAATTAACGATTCTAAAATAATTTCGGCAGGTGTTCTTTTGCCTTTAACAGAAGATCCTAAACTCAGTTGGAAATACGGAACCCGCCACAGAGCTGCTCTCGGAATGTCAGAAACCAGTGAAGCGGCATGTCTTGTTGTTTCGGAAGAAACAGGTGATGTTTCTATCGCTTTGGACGGTATTTTGAAAAAATACGAAGATCTTGTTACTCTCAAAAACGATTTGGAAAATATTCTCGGGTATAAAAATGAGGAAATTGAGAGTGGCAAAAAAACTATTTTTAAAATAAATAATTTTATTACAATCAGAAAAAATATAGATAAAAAGGATTAATTAATGGCTCAAACCGCATCAGCAAAATCTTCAAAAATTACAATAGGTGATTTAATAAAAAAAGTTATATTTTTAACCCTTGGTGCATTTATTGCAGGTTTTGCAATTGAAGGTTTTCTCGTTCCAAATGACATGATTGACGGCGGAATTGTCGGTGTTTCAATGATTTTGAGTCACCTTTTTAAATACAATCTCGGTCTTTTAATTGTTCTTTTGAATATTCCTTTTGTTGCATTAGCGCTTACAAAAATGGGAAAAAAGTTCGTATTACAAACTTTTTACGCAATTGCAATGCTCGGTATTGCGACCAACCTGTTTCATCATCTGAGAGTTACGGAAGACCATCTTCTTGCGACGGTTTTCGGTGGTATGATTCTCGGTGTGGGAGTTGGTATTGTTCTTAAAAATGAAGGTTCTCTTGACGGTACGGAAATTATGTCGCTGGTTTTGTCTAAAAAATTCGGACTTTCTGTCGGTGAGATAATTATGGGATTCAATATTTTTATTTACGGTGCATCAGGGATGGTTTTCGGATGGGAACAGGCTATGTATTCCATTTTAACCTATTTTATTGCTTACCGTGTTATTGATGTTGTTCTTGAAGGGGTCGAATCTTCTAAATCTCTGCGTATTATAAGCGATTGCGCTGAAGATATCGGAAAGGCACTGATTGAAGAACTTGATGTCGGTGTAACCTATCTTCACGGTAAAGGCGGATATTCGGGTGCAAATAAAACGATTATTTATTGCGTTGTTTCACGTCTTGAATTAAGTAAACTTAAAGAAGTAGTCAGAAGAATCGATCCTTGCGCGTTTATGTCTGTTGGAGACTTACACGAAGTCTACGGTATTAGAATGAAAAAAAGAATTGACAAAATTTAACATATAGACAATTCGGGAAAAATATAATATACTTAAAATTAAACAAGGCAAAGATTATTAAAGGATAAGAAGAAGATGGCAAAGAATATAGATACGGTTCCTATTGAAGTCAGTATTTTAACTGTAGATCACGATATCAAAGGCGTGGTTCACGTTTCTAAGTATACAAATACAAACCGTGAATTAACGGATTTGTTGAACGACAAAGAAAGAAGATTCCTTGCCGTTACAAATGCGGAAATCTATCCGAGAAACGTTAATCAGGCTCCTAGAAAATATAATTTCCTCGAAATTCATATGGATTATGTTTTGATGGTTCACCCTTCAGCTCAGGCAGTCTTTAAGGATTCGGGTAAAACTCAGGAAGATATCGCAAGATTTAGAGATTTGAGATTGAAACTTAATCAAACAAAACCATTCTAAAATAAAACAAATCCTGTAAATTATTACAGGATTTGTTATTTTTATGCTTTTTTAGTTTCTTCTTTTTTATTATTTTCAGGTTTAGCTTCGTTGTAAGTATTTTTTGTTTCAGGGCTGATTTCTTGAGGCTTATCGTTTCTGCACATCCAGGCTTTAGTTTTATCAGCTAGAGGTGTAGCCATAAACGGAACGATAATACGTTTACCGATTGTTGTTGCCGCAAAGAGGGATGTGATATTACTGAATGCGCCAACAGCCTTGCCGTGGATTGTATCCATTGCCGCGTGGAATTGTTGGCCTGTCATGTTTTTGTATTTGTCCTGACTTTTCAGAATTGCCTGATAACCTTTCGTAACGCTTCTGCTGAAGTATTTTCCATACAGTTTGTTAAACATTTTAGATTGAACTAATTTATTTGAAATAGTCATGTGCAACAATATTTGCATTGCAATCATCAATCCGCCGTTAGCAAGGTCAAGTGCTGCAACGAATTTACGTTTATCATCAGGGATTTTTTTGTTGTTTAAACTTTGTGTAACATACATATAGCAGCCGAGACCGTCTTTAAGGATGATTGAAGAAATTGCAATACCGTTAATCAATCCAAGGTTGTTATTACAGAATCCTTTACGAACTTTTTCCATACCCGGAGCTACTGACATTTTTCTGAGAGGTTTAATAACTACGTTGTTAAGTATAGGATTAATCTTACTCATAATTAAACCTCCTCTTTCTTAGGAGCTTTTGCAACAAGTGCAGAGGCTTCATTGTCATGTTTTTTATTTGAAAGATTCGGGAACACCGCATCCATAAATATCGGGTAGATATAGTTTAAGAGGTAGCAGGTTACAGGTAGTACGAGAAGGGAAATTACAAGACCCGTAAATTGTTTTGAACCTTTTAGGCTGCCTTCGACATTACTTTTGAATTTTTCGGCAATTTTTTCTGCGTATTTTGATTTTATACTGCAATCTTCTTTGAGCGGATTCTTTTTAAGGAAGTCTTCAATTTTTGCTTCGATTTCGCTTATTGTTGCACCGCTATTAAGATCGGTTTTGATTTCATTAATAAGCTTGATGGAAGTATTCAGGGCTTCTTTTCTGTCTTTAACGCTTCGTTCAACGTGTTTAAGAATTTCTTCTTCCGAAAGTTTTTCGGAGTATGTGTTCACGTGAGAAAGCATTTTTGTAACTTTATTTTGCATTTCATCCATAACCGCGCCGGCTGTATCTTTTGTTGTTTTAGCTATACCGCGGTCACGAATTTCTTTTATCATTTCGATGAGTTCTTTATCAGCTTTTGAGCTTTTTAAATTATCAATTTTATCGCCGAGATACTTATCGTATTCTGAAAGTGTATTTAAGGTTTTGAATTTTGCGTCAATTTCTGTTAATACTGCTTTTGCCGTATCATTTTGGCGGGTAAGAAATGCGCTTCTAATTGCACGTTTTCCGCTTTTTGTAGTACAAGTTTCAAGTTTTTTGTTATCTTCTTTAAGCATTTGTTCGAGAGTTTCAAGTTGCAGATTTTTCAATGAATCTGCATCCATAGCCGTTGTTTCTGCGTTATAATGCTTGATATAGATAGTATTTTTATTTCTCAGATTTTCGATTAATTCGTTATATTGTTTTTTCTGTTCATCAGATACGAGTTTATCGAGTTGTTCTTTAGTAAGCCCTTTGTTTGTTTTTTTGATTAATTTGCGGATGTAAGAGGAATCCTGGAAGTTTGTTTTATTGTAATAATCTTCACAGCAACCGCTGTTTGACATCCAGCTGAGAAGGTTGTTGAAAGGTGCTACCATGGTAGCTTGTGTACCGATTGCAAGTACGGCTGAAAGAGGTTGTCTCCATGCAGAATATGTTCTTGTATCTTCGTCGGTTTTCGACAACGGATTGTATTTGATAAATATCGGCGCAACGAGACCTGTACCTGCCGCGTTAATAAGGATATTGGATATCTCACCCATATTATCCGCAAATTTGTTCATCATATTGATTGAACGCGGCATGAGTTTTTGAATATCTTTTACGATTTCACCTTTTGGGACGCCTGTAAAACTTGTCGTATCTCCAACAGGTTCGTTCTTACTGAATCCGCTTGTGACGCGTAATTTTGGCGAACTGTTGTACGTTTTAAAATTTACTTTTTCTACCTTCATAACACTATCTTTTTTTACTAAACCCTTCTATATATATATAGGTTCAAACATAATAAAAATTGCTATTCATGCTCCATTTTATTAAGTTTTGTGAACTTTACTGCAGACCAATCGCCTCTACTTCTAAAGTCAATCCTCGTAAGACTTTCAGACAAGTCATTAAAGACTCCGGTTTTAATATGCGAGAAAACTAAAAATAATAAAGGTGTTTTGTTGTACAGAGTTTCATCAGAAACTATACTCATCATAACATTAGAAGGATAAAATGCAACACTGTTAAGCATGATTACAAGAACACTTTGATTTTCTTTCATATTATTTACAATATCGTTTTGGAGACGGTATTTGAGATAAAGGTTATTGTTTGATGCAAAAGCTTCTTTATAAAGCTCTTTTCCTTCTCTATAAGCTTTTTGATAATCTCCTTCCGGTGACATGTATTCTGCAAAATTTCCTTTATCAATCGAATATACTCTATAATCCGAAAAGTCAATATATTTTTCGAAACGAGATTGCGGATAGTATTCGAGAATAATGATATCGTCTTTTTTAAGGTTAGATTTGTTTATTAAATCTGCGACTATTGCATGCCCCTGTCCTCTTTTAATCTTAGGCGCCGAAATCGGGCTTATAATTAGAAAAATAATCTGAAGCAAACAAAATATCGAAATTATTCCGTAGCGGATTATTTTTTTATTAATTGAGCAAGCTCCGAATGCTGCAAGAAAAATTAATGTCGGATAAATTTCAATGGAATATTTTGTGATAAATACGAGTTTGCCTGATATTGCCGCAACAACAAGTGTGAGAACCGTGCATAGGCTTACCAAAAATAAACCTGTATTTATTTTGTTTTTATAAAGAGATTTTGCAATCCAAAATACTGCAATTAAAGAAGGAATGAGTGCGAATATTATGAATTCGGAATTCGGATTGTAAAAAAATCTCAAAGGTGAATTTACAAGATTTGTGAGCATTGGTGAAAAATAATCTGACATCAAAAATCCGAATTTTGCGGTAGTAAAGGTTCCCCACCATTGCGAGAATGATTTTGTCGTAAATATTTTTATTATCAACGGAAGAAATATGATTGCTGAAATTTTTACAAAAACCCACAGGCTTATAATTTCTTTTTTATATTTTTTGAATAAAAATACACTTATAAATATCAGGTTGAAAAATACGTAAACAAAACCTATAGTGTGCGTGAATAAAATTAGAATATTAGAAATAATAAGACCGATAAGATTGTTTTTGTTGGTCTTTCGGATAAATTTTAATGTAAATAACAGCGATAATGCTGAAAAAAGAAACAGAACCGAATAAAGTCTGACTTCTTGTGAATAGTAAATCAAAAACGAACTGAGTGCAGTTATTATTGCGGCTATTGTTCCCGTTTGTTTATCTTTTATCTTTCCGACAAGATACATTACAGGAATTGCTGCAACACCTGCAAGTACGGAAGTTAGTCTCAATACTAAATCACTGTCGTTGAAAATCGACATAAATACTTTTAAATAAATATAATAAAAAGGCATGTGACATTGCGCCTTTATACTTTCCAAAAAGCCGTTTGTTAAAGGTTGTGAAGCTGTATACCATGAAACATATTCATCATTCCAAAGTCCTTCAGCCTTATCAATAAACAATAATCTCAATAATGCTCCGATTATTGTAATAATCAAGATACCCATTTAATAATCCCCGTTTGAAAATATTATATTTTAATTATATAATAAAAAAAATAAGAAAGAGGATATGTATGAAACTTGTAATTCAGATTCCCTGCTACAATGAAGAAAAATCTCTTCCCGTAACAGTAAATGATTTACCGAAAGAGATTGAGGGAATTGATGAAATTGAGATTCTTGTTATAGATGACGGCTCAGTTGATAAAACAGTTGAAGTGGCAAAAGGGCTTAAGGTTGACAGTATAATTTCTCTTGGCGTGAATAAGGGGCTTGCAAAAGCTTTCAGTGCAGGGATTAACAAAGCTCTTGATATGGGTGCCGATATTATTGTGAATACCGATGCTGATAATCAATATAATGCTAAATATATTAAAGAACTTATTAAACCGATTCTTGAACATAAAGCTGATATAGTAATCGGTACACGTCCTGTTTCAAAAATCAAACATTTTTCATTTTTGAAAAAAGTTCTTCAAAAACTAGGTTCACAGGTTATGCGTCTAGTAAGTAAAACAGACGTAAAAGATGCTCCGAGCGGATTTCGTGCTTTTTCACGAAACGCCGCGTTACAGTTGAATGTATTTGATAATTATACCTATACGCTTGATACTATTATTCAGGCTAAGGCTAAAGGGCTTGTGACAGAATGTGTTGAGGTTGATGTTAATCCCGAATTGCGTAAATCAAGATTGTTCAAAAATATGTTTCAGTATATTCGTCGTTCGATTTTTACGATGCTTCGCATGTTTATAATTTATCGTCCGTTTAGATTTTTTATTTCGTTCGGAAGTTTATTTCTGTTTTCGGGTCTGATTGTCGGAGCAAGATTTTTATACTATTTCCTTAACGGAGGCGGGCAAGGACATGTTCAATCACTCATTCTTGCAGCAATTCTTTTGATTACAGGTGTTCAAGTGTCATTGATTGCTGTGTTGTCCGAACTTATTTCGATTAACCGTAAACTTATCGAAGATGTTCAACGAATGGTTAAATCGGCAGGGTTGAAAAATTACTCTGAAGATATAAAATAAAGATACAATTTCGAATTAGAGGATGATTATAAATAATGAATAAATTGATTTTAACAACGAGAATACGTGACTTTTTCTTTTCGTCGCAAGCCTTGAAAGCATTAGGGTTTCTTGTTTTTACAATCTTAATGACGGGTGTTATTGCATCTCAGAATTTCTTTTTTCAAACAATAGTTGAAAACGGAATCAGTAAAAAAGACATTATCGCGCAGAAAACAATAAAAGTTGTTGATGTCAAACGTACGGAGCAGCACAAAAGAGAAATGTCGCAGAAAGTTGATCCGATTCTCGCGCCTGCAGAAGACGATTTTATTAAAAATAACCTTTCGACTCTGGAAAATTCTGTTATTCAGATCCGTAAAAAAGATGTTACGGACGCGGTTAAGCAAGAAGAACTTAATATATTATTTGATTTATCAAACGATAATAATAAAAATTTTATTATTAATTTTCTTTTAAAATCTGATGATGCAGCTTTGCATGAAGTTTTTGATAAATCAAGCCTGACGCTTGCAAATATTTTACAAAAAGGTATCAGTGAAAAAGACTTCGAAAACTCAAACGTTAATAATATAATAAGTGAAAATCTGGTTGCTAATGTTTCAAAACGTCAAATAACGGTTATCAACGGTATTTTGAGCCAAATAATTGTTCCAAATCTCGTTGTCGATGAATTTGCAACCGAAATCGCGCGCAAAAATGCCGAAAATTCGGTCAAACCTTATGAAATTACTTTCCAAAAAGGTGATAAAATTCTTTTTGAAGGTGAGCCTGTAACCAGATTGAAACGTGATGCTTTGAGACAAGCAGGTTATAATGTTTATGAACTAAATTGGCAGGGGCTTGCCGCAATTTACATACTCGTATTTCTTGCAACTCTTGTTTTCATTACTTATATGAAATTCTTTGAAAAACAGTTCTTGGAACCGAGATATATGGCAATTTCTGCAGTGTTGGCGCTTATATTAGCGGGAATTGCTGTTGTAATGCCTACAGGTTTTTCGCCTTGTGTTCTGCCTATACCTGCATTTGTATTGCTTCTGGCTATTTTTACAAATCCGAGAGTTGCGTTTGTAGCTGCGATTATACTGCTTTCGGTTTTGACTGTCGGGGTGCAGTATCCTGCGCAAATTCTGGTAACTTTCTCGATGCTTAGTCTTGTTTCAATGGTAACAATTTCACAGATTCGTTATTCAAGAAGATTTGACCTGATTAAGGCTGGTTTTGTAATCTCTCTTGCAGGGCTTATAATTCTTCTTGCAATTTATGTTCTTGAACGTTGTCTCATTGACGTAAGCAGCATTTTAATTTTTAAAAACAGTATATTTATTGCTCTTAACGGTATTGTGAGTTCTATGATTGCGCTTGGAACATTACCGTTATTCGAAAGCATGTTTAAAATTAATACTCCTTACGGTCTTGCTGAACTTGCAGACCATAATCAACCATTGTTGAAACGTTTACAGTTTGAGGCTCCGGGAACTTATCATCACAGTTTGATGGTTTCAAACCTTTGCGAAGCCGCAGCGGAAGCTATAGGTGCAAATCCTATTCTGGCTCGGGTAGGGGCTTTTTATCACGATATAGGAAAACTTAAACGTCCGCTTTTCTTTGTGGAAAACCAATCTTATTTTGGTATTGAAAATCCGCATACAAAGCTTAATCCGAGATTAAGCAAAATGGTTATTACTGCCCACCCGAAAGACGGTATTGAACTTGCAAAAGAATACGGGCTTCCGCCTGTTATTAATAACTTTATTCTTCAACACCATGGTGAAGGGCTTGCAAGTTACTTTTACAATCAGGCTGTCATGGAGGAGGGGCTTGAAAACGTTAAGGAAGAACAATTCCGTTACACAGGACCTAAACCTAATATGAAGGAGACCGCGATTCTTATGATTGCCGATGCCGTTGAATCTGCGGTTCGTTCATTGAAAAATCCTACTTCAGAAGAAATTGAAAATATTATTGATAAAATTATCGTAGAAAGACTCAATGACGGTCAGCTTGCAGACAGTCCGTTGACACTTCATGATATTAAAGTTATAGCTGCGACGTTCAGTAGAATCCTTCGCGGAATGCAGCATAATCGTATTAAGTACCAGGAAAATATTGAAGAAGAATTGAAGAAAAATAAAATAAATCTTCCGTCAAAAATGCTTGATGAAGATCTTGAAAACAAGATTAAACAACTTGAAGACAAAGCTTCTAATGAGGATAAAAATGAAAATTAATATTTTTTCAGAAAATATCTATACTGATTGGGAGTTGGATGAGAGAAAGTTTATTCAAATTGCACGTAATATATTGAAGTTTTATTTGAAACAACCTGAGATAAGCGAAAATTGTTGTCTTTCGGGAGAAGATTTTGATACAATTTCGTTTGATTTTCTATACTGTGACAGCAAAAAAACTCATGAAATTAACAGGGAATATCGCGAAAAGGATTATCCCGCAGATATTATAACCTTTGCGATATTTGCAGACAGTGAGGAGAAATTCATCTTCGACGGAGAAATTAACCTCGGAGAAGTTATCATTGCGCTCGATAAAGTTCGGGAAGAAGCCGGGAAAAAAAATGTTACAGCAGAATATGAACTTGCTTTTTTGATAAGTCACGGAATTTTGCATCTTCTGGGATTTGACCACCAAACAATGGAGGATTATAATTTTGTTATAGAACAGCAAAATAAAGCTCTGGAAAGTTTGGGGGTATAGTATGAGTAAGTTTAAGTCACAGGGATTTGGAAATACGTTTAGAAATGCCCGAAAAGGTATGAGGATTGTTTTAAAAAGCGAACGTAATATAAGAGTACACTTTGTTGCAGCAGTATTTGTTCTTGTGCTTGGCTTAATTCTCGGATTCAGCCCTATAAAAATCAGCATTCTTTTGTTGGCAATAGGGCTTGTGGTTTCGGCGGAAATGCTTAATTCTGCAATAGAGTTTTCGCTTGATGCAATATTTCATAATAAATATTCCAGAATGGTTGGTATGGCAAAAGATATATCGGCAGGAGCGGTGATGTTTGTAACTTTGATTGCCGTCGTAATAGGCGGTTTAATATTTATCCCTGAGATTTTAGCTTTGTTATAATATAAAAAAGCCCGCTTAATTAACGGGCTTTTTCAACTATTCCATATTTCCTTTATTCTTCCAACGATTACTTTTTAATTATTACTGAGAACAAGTCTGAATGTCGCAAGATTTTTAATCGACAACATAGTGTGTTTGTTGTGTTGTTCGTCTGCAATATTAAAAATACGAATGATTCTTTGAATTTCTTCCAAATCTTTACGTGAATTGATTTTGTATACGTTATTTACAGGGTCAGAAACTACTGACATCATTGTATTTAATTCTTGTTCTTTCATTTATTGAATCCTCATCCTTATACTTTAATAAAGGATTTTTTGCGTAGAAAATTGCCTTTTTGAAAAGAGTCAAGTTAACATTTGTTTACAAAAGGCTGAATAACCTAACCAACGTGTTTTTTAGCCGATTTCCATAAGTTGTCGAATTCTTCAAACGAATATTCTTCCAGAGGCTTAGTTGCTAATTCTTCCATTTTGCGGAATCTTGTCATGAATTTTTTGTTTGCTTTTAAAAGTGCCTGTTCTGCATCAATTTTGTTCCAGCGAGCAAGATTTACCGTAGCAAAAAGGATGTCGCCGAATTCTTCTTCCATGTGGTCTTTATCCTGTTCTTTTACAGCTTCTTTAAATTCGTCAAATTCTGATTGTATGCATTCGTACAAGGACTCTTCATTTGGCCATTCAAATCCTGTTTTTACGGCTTTTTTACTTATTTTTTGAGCGCTCATTAACGCGGATTGAGCCTTAGAAATTCCGTCCATTGCGGATTTTCTGTGTTTTTTCTCTTCTGCTTTAAGTTTATCCCAGTTGTCGAGAATTTCTTTTGTAGAAGAAACTTTTACATCACCGAAAACATGCGGGTGACGGTGTATAAGTTTGTCTTTAATCCCTTTGGCAACATCTTCGATTGTAAAAGCACCTTCTTCCGAGGCGATTTGTGAATGAAGCACTACTTGCAAAAGCACATCTCCAAGTTCTTCTTTAAGGTGTTTCATATCGTTATTGTCGATTGCATCCACAGCTTCATAGGCTTCTTCGAGCATGTTCGGGCGAAGCGTCATGTGAGTTTGTTCTCTGTCCCACTGACATCCGTCCGGTGCTCTGAGTCTTGCTATTACATCAATAAGTTCATTTAATTCTTTAACACATCCCATATTCATATTTTATCATAAATATGATGTATAATTTGCAACTAAAGTATAAGTTTTATTTGAAATAATACACCAAAAGGTTGATGGAGAATCAAGCTGATATGTTATCCTATATATGTTGAATATTTTAGGTAGGAAAGGATTATATAATGGCAAATTTATCAATCTCCAGTATTCGTGAACGTATTTTCAACAGTACGAAAAACGAAAAAGTAGTGGCTAGAAGCTCAAATCCGTTCGCTGCAACTTCATTCAAAGGTAACGTTTTAACAGCAGATGTTTTCGCATCTGAAAAAAATGAGTCAAAAATGTCTCACCCAAGTTTTACCGGAAAATTGAAAGCTAGCGCATTGGTTGGTTCTTTAGCAAGCGCAGGTTCAAGAATAAGCGAAGCAATCGAATCTGTAGGTGCATTCTGCAACAGAATGAAAAACGGTGTTATAGGTTTCTGGAACACTCTTAAAAATACGGAAGTTTCACTTGATTTTATGTCAAAAGCAGGTGAAAGCATTAAATCAAAAGCTGATTCTGTATTAAATACAGATGTAAGCGGATATATTATGTCAAAATGGAATTCAATGCAGGATGAACGCATTATTCAATCTTACATGAATCATCCGACTCGTGGTGAAAACGGTTTGAAAGAAATGTTCGAATCTTCAATAGGTTTGGTAGCATAAGGGGGTAAAAATGGATAGAAGAAAAGTTAGAAATATTATTGAAGCATTATCTCGTCATCAAGACCCTGATTCTATCAACGTTTTGAACGAAGTTGGTACAAACTCTGCTATTGATGAAGTTAGAGAAATGACTTCTCGTGCATTGGTTAAGAAAAATGTTCACGATTCACTCGACGTAGTTATTTCAAGCAAAGGTAAAGGTATTAATGACTTGAGCACTCTTGTTGCTATGAGTACTATTAACGAACTTCTTGCTCTTGAAGACAAAACTGAAGCTATCAGAATTCTTGAAAATACTGTTGAAATGCACTCAGACGAAGAAGTCAGAGATAACGCACGTTCAGTAAAAGCATTAATGGCATTAAGCTGCTAGTCGATAATTTGCAGTTATATGATTTTATATATAATAAAAAAATCCCGTTAGTTATATAAACGGGATTTTTTATTGTTAATTAAATGTGAATCCGTCTGCCTTGAATCGGTCGATTACTTCCTGTAACTGTTCGTCAGAACACACAAAGGATAATCTGAAGAAGCCTTCTCCATGGGCACCGAACGCGTTACCCGGTACAAGTACAACCCCCGATTTTTCCAGAACTTCCTGACAAAAATCAAAAGCAGAGGAATATCTTGGAGGAATCGGCAGCCACAAATAGAAGGTTGTATGTGGAACTGTTTTTTCATCAATATCCCAGCCGAGTTCTTTGAAGCCTTTGACCATAATAGCCTGTTTTTTCGCATAGTTTACATTACTTTCGGCAATATATTTGTCGCCGGCTTCGGAATTGAGAATTTCTCCGCAAACTTTTTGAAGTGCTTTAAAGATTCCGTTGTCGATTGTTGATTTACCTTTTCCGAATCTTTGAACAATTGTGCTGTTTCCGCAAACCCATCCTAAACGCCATCCTGTGATTGCATAAGGTTTTGAAAAACTGTAAAATTCTACGGCAATATCTTTGGCGCCTTCAAGTTCGAATACACTGAAAGGTTTTTCTTTTTCATCGAAATATAAGTCGCAATATGCGGCATCCGAGATAAGAAGAATTTCGTATTTTTTACAGAAATTGACCACAGAATGGACATATTCTCTTGTAGTACTTGTGCCGAGCGGGTTGTTCGGGAAGTTTATAATCGCCGCCTTGACATTTTCGGGTTTGAATCCGTCTTTTATGAGGTTTGACCAAACTTCTTCCATATCAGGCTTGTAATTGTTTTCCTTTGTCAGAGGAATCGGATAAGCGTGACCGCCTGAACATTTGATAAACTGCGTATATGACGCATAACCCGGATCAGGAACGAGAATAACATCTTTTTCCTTGATTTCTGATTTTTGCGTAATCAGGAATCTTATGAGGTTTGCAATACCTTCTTTTGAACCCATAAGTGAAAAGATTTCTTTTTCGGGGTCTAATTCAACGCCGAAACGATTTTTCATTCTTTTAGCAATAGCTTTTCTAAAGAAAGCTTCGCCCTTAGGGATTGAATAAAGGTGTATACCGTCTTCTGTGAGAACTTCTTTTAATCTGTCGATAAGTTCTTTTGGCGGTGCCGCCGTAGGTGCGCCCATCGAAAGTGAAATCGGTGCGCGATTACGCGCGATTAAGTCAGGTTTTAATCGTTCGGTAATTTCTTTGAGTTTAAACATAATGTATGTGTCTAAAGTCATTACGTCTTCGTTGAAAAGTTTCTTTTCAAGATTTGCCATAGTTTCCATATTCATATCCCTCTAATTTTTAAAAATTTTCGCGTAAAATTCGCACAATTGTATTATATCGCAGATAAAATAACTAATCAACCTTAATTTATCGCTATTCTGCAATGAGCATTGTCTCTGTTACTGCGACATTGAGCTTTTGCGGAATAATTTTAAAAGTATAGCCTAAATCCATATTTTCTATAATTTCTTTTATATTAAAGAAATCATCAGGGTTATGATAAATTGAAATGAGAAGGACAGGTTTGAATTTGCGGATAGTTTCTATTGCTCCTTGAAGCATAAGTTGTTCTGCACCTTCGATATCTACTTTAATTAAACCTACATCGAGATTGTTGTCGAAAACAAATTTATCAACGGTAGAGAGTTGAATTTCTTCTGTATTCTCATCATCTTGAGATGTATTTATTATGGAGGAGGCTAATCCCTGATAATGAATTTTACAGTTTTTGATTTCATTAGATAAGCCGAGTTTTACCGGTTCTATATTATGAACATTGTTCATCTCAATAGTTTTCAGCAGGTATTCATAATTTTGCTTTGTCGGTTCAAAAGCATATACTTTTTTATCGGTGTATTCAGAGAGTATGAGTGCAGAGTCTCCTATAAATGCTCCTATATCCAGAATGTCTTTGTTTTTGAGAGAATTGATATCGGAGAGTTTATCAAGATTCAACCGTTCAATCATGACGCAGCCTTCAAAGATATTTACAGGCAAAAAATATTTCCCGTAGGCATAACAGTTATCGTTTAATTTAATGATGCGCTGTAATTCTTCAATAACAGCATAAGCCTCCGCTTTTTCTTTATTTGTATATAACTCGTAATGTGTATCATTCATGTAATTTAAAATTCTATACAAAATTCGGTTGACCGCTTTTGCAGATTCAAAGTCCAGATTTCTTACAAGTTTTTTATATTCTTTTTCAAAATCATGAGAGCGGATATATTCGGCAAACTCTTCGATTCTGGGAAGTTCCCAACCTAAAATATTATTCCAATATTGTTCTTGTTCATTCATAATTACCTCTATGCAATCATTCTCATCGGTCCTTCAAGTGAAGCTGTTACGAACTGTTTTGTATATTCGTTGTCCTGACGGAGCATTTCTTTAGGTGTGCCTGCAAATACTATTCTTCCGTCATACAGCATAATCAGTTTATTTGCGGTTCTGGTAATTGTTGACATCTGGTGGGTTACAACAATTGAAGCGGCATGGGTTTCTTCTTTCAGTCTGACGATGTAATCCTCAATCAATGTTGATGAAATAGGGTCCAAACCTGCTGTAGGCTCGTCGTATAGAATTGTTTTCGGTTCTGTAACTATGGCTCTTGCGAAGCTTACACGTTTTTGCATTCCGCCAGAGAGTTCTGACGGAAATTTCTTTTCGATTCCCTGTAAGCCCACGAGTTCCAACTTTTTGGTTACAATGGAATTTAGTTCTTCCTGTGTATATTTTTTTCTCAAATCTTTTCGTTCTGTAAGTGCAAATGTAATATTATCCGCAACATTTAATGAGTCAAAGAGTGCAGAATATTGGAATACCATTGCAATATCCCCTTCTGAGGTAATGATGTCCCCGCTGTCTTTTTCTATAAGACCGCAGATAAGTTTGAGAATCGTACTTTTTCCCGAACCGCTGAATCCTACTATTGCCAACGTCTCTCCGTCTTCAACTTTGAATGAAACATCGTCAATAACTCTTTTATCACCAAATGTTTTAACAAGATTTTTAACTTCTATACTCATAAATTTTTACCCTTTTCTTGCGGAATTCCGCAGAATTTTTTTAAAAGAAAAATGCAATTGCGAAAATCATGTCCCATATTACAATAGCAACAAATGACCATACAACTGCCTTAGTTGTAGCTAAACCTACTCCTTTTGCCCCGCCTGAGGCGGTATAACCGCAGGCACAGCTTATAAGTGCGATTGTTCCGCCAAAAAATAATGACTTAATAAGACTTACGCTTAAATCTTTCATATAAAGACCGAGCCAGGCAGAGTCAAAATACGCACGGTAACCTAAATCAGTTGTCATTGCGGTTGTAACGGCACCCGTTAAAACTCCAACAATAGATGCGATTATTACAACAACAGGCATCATCAAAATCCCTGATAATACTCTGGGAACAAACAGATATCTGATAGGATCGACTTTTAAAACCTTCAATGCATCAATTTGCTCGGTAACTCTCATTGTCGCCAGTTCAGAGGCAAGCGATGAACCTATCATTGAAATGATTGCAAATCCTGACATTATTGCGCCGACTTCCCGCACAATAAGCACTGTCATCATCATTCCAACAAAATTTCCCCCGCCCTGTTTTACCATTTCCGAGGCAACCTGAGACGCTACGATTATTGATGTCATTCCTACAATTGAAAGCGTTATCGGTAGTGAACTTACCCCAAATCGACTGCACTGTTCAATAAGTTCTTTTATCGAAACCTGACCCGTAAGTAAATATCCAAGAGTTATAAAACCGTTTTTGGCAATTTCGCCCAACGTATCCAGAAAGTCATAGGCTTCAGCGGATATTGCCTTCAAAATTTTATATGTGGCTGATTGCTTGTAATATTTACTTAATGTGCTCATTTTATGATTATACTTTAAGGATATTCTTAAAGTCAATGTCTTTTGGAAATACAAATTATACTTTCAAACCGTTCAAACTACAGAAACCGTTTGTGTGAACTATCTTGTTAACATTTTAAAACGGACTCGTTCGATTAATAAGCTTTATTTATAAGCGATTGATGAGTTGTCATTTCGATTTTATCGTCAAGACGTTTTAATTGAATTTTCTCTCCGTAACGTTTTTCAAGAGCAAGTTCAATTAAATAATCCGTAAAGTGCGGGTTTTTAGGCAAAAACGAACCGTGAAGATATGTTCCGAAAACATTTTTGTAACGCGCGCCTTCTGTTCCGTCCTGACCGTTGTTTCCGTTACCTGTCGTGACTTTTGCAAGCGGTAAAGTTTCTCCTTGAAGATAAGTCAATCCGCTGTGATTTTCAAATCCGACAAGAGTATTCGGCGTCAGTAACTCGTTTTCCGCCGTAACGTTGCCGATAAATCTTTTATCTCCCGCCACTGTGTATGCGTCAAGAAGACTGATTCCGTTTAATTTTTCTTTGTCATGCGGCTGATAATAATGTCCGAAAAGCTGGTACCCTCCGCAAATTCCGAGAAATACCGCGCCCTTATCACGTTCTCCGGTCAAAAACCATTTATGCATAAAAAGTTCATGAGAAACATCTTCCTGTTGCTTGTCTTGCCCTCCGCCCATAAAATAAATATCATGTTCTTTTATATCGTCACCGACATGAATTTCGTCAACTTCTACTTGAATTCCGCGCCATTCACAGCGTTTTTTCAATGCGATTATGTTTCCGATATCTCCGTAAAGGTTAAGAAGTTCCGGATAAAGATGCGCTATTGAAATTTTTAACTCTCTGTCTTCCATACAAGCTAATTATAACACAAATTTCTTCCGTGGTATAATTGTAATATGAATGAAACATATTTAATTGATACACATTCTCACGTTGATATGATTGAAGAACTTGGCGTGGAAGATGTTATAAAAAACGCACAAGATGCGGGCGTTAAGAAGATTATTGTGCCCTGCGCATACCCGAAAGATATTGATAAAATCTTTGAACTTGTTAACAAATACGAAAACTTATACGGGCTCCTTGGTGTTCATCCGTCAGAAGTTCGCGACTGGGATGACGGGCTGATTGACAAGATTAAAGAATATTCAAAATCTCATAAAATTGTAGGTATCGGTGAAATCGGACTTGATTATTATTGGGACAAAAGTTTTGTTGATTTGCAAAAAGAAGTTTTTATAAAACAGATTAAACTTGCAAATGAACTGGGGCTTCCGATTTGTGTTCATGACAGGGAAGCCCATAAGGATTCTTTTGATATTTTGAAAGAGTATAATAACGGGTCTGATGTTGTTATGCACTGTTTTTCAGGCAGTGTCGAATTCGCCGGAGAATGTATAAAAGAAGGCTGGTATCTTGCGCTAGGCGGAGTTGTAACTTTTAAAAATGCAGTTAAAATGAAAGAAGTTGCAGCAGAAGTTCCTTCGGACAGATTAATGGTTGAGACCGACGCTCCTTATTTGACTCCTGTTCCATATCGCGGAAAAGAAAATCAGCCGTCTTATGTTAAATTTGTGGCGGAAGAAATCGCTAAACTTCGCGGTACTACTTATGAAGAAATTGCGTCGGTAACTACAAACAATGCGGAAAAGGTTTTTAAACTATGAAAAAAGAACGACTGGACAAATATCTTGTTGATTTAGGATACTTCGAAACGAAAAGCAAGGCTGCTTCTGCCATTCTCGCTGGGCATGTGAAGATTAACGACGAATATATTACAAAAGCCGGATTTCAAATTTCTCCGGAAAAAGAATATGAGATTGTAGTCAAATCTATGCCCTATGTTTCACGCGGAGGTTTTAAATTAAAAAAAGCACTCGATACTTTTCCCGTTAAAATTGATGGCAGAATTTGTTTTGACGCGGGCGCTTCGACAGGCGGATTTACTGATTGCCTTTTGCAAAACGGTGCAAAATTTGTCTATGCCGTTGATGTCGGATACGGACAGTTAAATTGGAAAATTCGTTCTGATGAAAGAGTAAAAGCTATTGAGCGTACGAATCTGAAGATTTGCGATTATTCTGAAATCTACGCAGAGGGTGAATCTGTGGCGGATTTACTGGTAAGTGATTTGTCTTTTATTTCTCTTACCAAAGTTCTTGAAAATCTTAAAAAACTTCTTAATCCTGATTTTCACGAAATGGTTTGTCTTATAAAACCTCAGTTTGAGGCAGGAAAAGATAAAGTTGAAAAAGGCGGGGTTGTGCGCAGTAAAAAAACTCATGCAGAGGTTATCGAAAATGTAATTTCTTTTGCGAAAGGTCTTAATTATTCAATAAAAGGGCTTACTTTTTCGTCAATAAAAGGTCCGTCAGGCAATATTGAATACCTTGTTTGGCTCTCAACCGAATCAGATGGCATTGAAGTTTCTGTCGAAGGTATTGTAAATTCCGCATTTGAAACGTTAAACGGTTAGTTATTTTTTTGCTTTCACTTCTGTTAACGGAGCCTGAAGATTGAGGTCAATGTATTTAAAAATATTTGAAACTATTCCCGGGGCAAAATAGTAATTGCCGTTTGTAGGAGTAATTTTCAGCATGCTTTTTTGCGTGCCGAGTTTTATGACACTTGCAAGAAATTGTTTTCCCACAGCACTGAAAAGAATATAACCTGTTTTTGATTGAATTTCCTGTATTTCGAATCTGTTAGCGTTAATTGAGCCTATTGTTAGGTAATATAATTTTTCGGGAGGAAGATTGTACTGTTTTGTACATTTTTGGAATGAAACAGTTGTCGGAGTTATGAGAGAAGTCAAATCTGCCTCGTCTGCTCTGACAGTTGGCACAGCAAATGCTGCAAAAAATAATACTATAATTATAAAAATATATTTTATTCTTTCCATGTATCACCCGTACTGATATCTACAATAAGCGGTACTCTAAGAGGCTGGTCAAGTTCCATCGCTTCTTTGATAAGCTTTTTAACCAACGGTAATTCTTTTTTATCCGCTTCTACAACAAGTTCGTCGTGGACTTGCAAAATCATTTTAGAATTTAAATTATTTTCTTTGAGTTTTTGAGAAAATTTAATCATTGCGATTTTAATCAAATCTGCGGCGGTACCTTGCATAGGCTGATTTATTGCCGCGCGTTTTGCAAATTCTCTTATCATAGCGTTGGAGCTTTCGAGTTCATCTCTAAGGTAACGTTTTCTTCCGAAAATTGTTTCTACAAAACCGTCGATTTCGGCTTGTTTTACGGTTGCGTCCATATATGCTTTGATTTTCGGGTAACTTGCAAAATATTTGTTGATGAAAGTTTCGGCTTCCTGATTTGAGATTCCAAGCGCCTTTGCAAGTCCGTATTTACTTTGACCGTAAATTATACCGAAGTTTACAGCCTTAGCCTTATAGCGCATTTCTTTGGTAACTTCTTCTATAGGTACTTCAAAAACTTTTGAGGCTGTCAGTGTATGAACATCAATTCCCGACAGAAACGCTTCAATAAGGTGTTTATCTTCCGAAATATGCGCAAGAAGACGTAATTCGATTTGAGAGTAATCTGCAGAAAGAATTACGGATTTTGCTTTGCTGCGGGGAACAAATGCCGTTCTGATTTTGTTTCCTTCTTCGGTTCTAATCGGAATATTTTGCAAATTAGGGTTTGATGATGAAAGTCTTCCCGTTGCAGTAATTGTCTGGTTATATGTTGTGTGAATTCTTTCGTCCTTATCAATAAGCGCAGGTAGTGCATCTGTATAAGTTGATTTTAATTTTGAAAATTTTCTGTATTCCAGAATGAGTCTTGCAATATCATAATCCGGAGCGAGTTCTTCCAAAATCTCGGCACTTGTGGAATAATAGCCTTTGACGCGTTTTTTCTTACTTTTTAATCCGAGCTTTTCGAACAAAATTTCTCCAACCTGACGCGGTGAATTTATATTAAATCCACAGTCTGCGAGATCATAAATTTTTCTCTCAAGTCTGTGCAGGTTATAATCCATGCTTTTTGAAAGTTGTCCGAGATAGTTCGTGTTAACTGAAACTCCGTTAAATTCCATATCCGCAAGAACTTTTGCCACAGGAATTTCTATTTCATATAGGACTTTTAGTTCGTCGGCATCTAATTTTTCAAGCCAGAGTTTTGTTAAATCAGTTGTTGTTGCGATTTCATCACATACGCAGTTCAAAACGTTTGTAATATCGGCATTTTCGATTTTGATACGTTTTTTCTTATCTTTTTCAAAAGGTGCAAACTCGCACACAGCGTGTTCAAGAAGTTCCATACTCTGAATATCAAGGTCATGTTTTCTTGAAGGGTTCTTTATGTAGCTTGCAAGAAGAATATCAAAAGCAACGCCTTTTATATTAATTTCGTGTGTTCTTAATGTGTTATATTTTACTTTTGAATCGTAGGTGAATTTTTTTATATTATCATTTTCAAGAATCGGTTTTAATTTTTCAAGCACATCAGTCGTATTAAGCTGATTTTTTATTGTTGAATGCTGCAACGGAATATAGAAAACTTCAGTCGGTTTATCTTTATCAATAATCTTTAATTGTCCGTTTTCTACTGTAATTCCGCTGTTATAGCCGACGGTAATCCCTATAATAATATTATCGATTGCACTTCTGACGTTTGCTTTTATATCAAAAGCAATTGCGGTTTGTTGTTCCAACGTTTGCACAAGATTTTGAAAATCTTCGCTGTCAGTGACGAGTTTTTTGGTATAATTTAGCGTGGCTTTATTGATTTCGGTATGAACAGCCTGAGTGAAAAGTCCCAGTTGTAATTGACCGTTTTCAGATGATGGTGCCGGAATATCACTGTGAATTATTACCGCGTCTTTGTTAAAAGATGTAAGAATTTCATTGATGTTTTTTATAAAGCTGTAAAATTGCATTTGTTTGAGAAATTCCGTAACTTTTTTTATGTCGGGAAGTTCTACAACTGTATTGGCAAAATCAAAATTTACATCCAAATCTCTTACAATAGTTGCCAGATATTGGCTCAAAAGCGCGTATTCTTTTCCGTCGCAAATCTTTTGCCTTACTGCTTTTTCGGGAATTTCTTCACAGTGTTCAAGAACTTCTTCAAGAGTATAATATCTTGAAAGGAGTTTCTGTGCCGTTTTTTCGCCGATACCTTTGATTCCGGGAATACAGTCGGATGTATCGCCCCGGAGTGCTTTGTAGTCAATCACCTGGTCTGGATAAACTCCGAGTTTTGCGTGGATTCTGTCCCAATTGTAATCAATAAGTTCACCCTTTGACGGCAGAATTACTTTGACGCAGCCGTCTTTATCCACAAGTTGAAAAGCGTCTTGATCACCTGTGAGAATCAATACTTTGTGTCCGAGTTCACAAGCTTCCTTTGAAATTGTTCCGATAACGTCATCTGCTTCAAAACCTTCTTTTGTATAAATAGGAATATTAAAAGCTCGCAAACCGTCATATATCAAATCCATCTGAACTCTCATCGGATCGGGCATTGCTTCACGATTACTTTTATATTCCGCATACTTTTCGGTTCTAAACGTATGATGGCTTACGTCAAAAGCAACAGCAATGGCATCAGCCTTGAGTTTTGAATCTTTCAAAAGGTCAAATATTGCTTTAAAAAATCCATAAACTGCCCAGGTGGGGGTGCCATCTGTCGTCTTCATGTTCGTTCTTTCCAGTGCAAAATATTGTCTAAAGGCCAACGCGTGACCGTCTATCAAGATTAAAGTTTTTTCATTTCCCATATCATATCCTAAAATATTTTGCAATTAAAAAACACGAATTATGCCGTAATTTCTTTGGTTGCATCAGTTTTTGTCGGAAGTTGGATTAATTCTGCATTGTGTCTGTTTTTTACCATTTCTGCCGTAACAACAAATTTTTCGTTATTTTCTTTTGATGGTACATCATACATAACATCAAGCATAATCTCTTCTACAATTGCTCTCAATGCTCTGGCGCCTGTATTACGTTTCAAGGCTTCTTGAGCAATCAAATCAACTGCTTCCGGTTCAAAGTCAAGTTCCACGCCATCCATTTCAAGCAAACATTTATATTGTTTTAAGACTGCGTTTTTAGGTTCTGTCAAAATCATTTTTAATGTTTTTTCTGTCAATGAATCCAGAACCGCATAGGTAGGAATACGACCGATAAATTCCGGAATCAATCCGAATTTTAACAAATCATCAGGTTGTAATTTTTTAAGCATTTTAGCGGCATTTGCTTCTTTTTCTGCCTGTGACATAGGAGCTTTTGCTCCAAAGCCTACAGAACTTCCAACCTGAGCACGTCTTTCGATAATTTTTTCCAATCCTACGAATGCACCGCCTACGATAAACAGGATATTTGAAGTATCAACTTCAATAAATTCCTGATGCGGGTGTTTTCTTCCGCCTTGAGGCGGAACATGTGCAACCGTACCTTCAATCATTTTCAAAAGCGCTTGTTGAACGCCTTCGCCCGATACGTCACGGGTAATAGAGGTATTTTCGGATTTTCTGGAAATTTTGTCTATTTCGTCGATATAGATAATGCCGCGTTCTGCTTTTGACGAATCAAAATCGGCGTTTTGATATAAACGCAAGAGAATATTTTCAACGTCATCGCCTACGTAACCTGCTTCTGTTAAAGTGGTTGCGTCTGCTACGGCAAACGGTACGTCAAGCATTTTGGCAAGAGTTTGAGCCAATAAAGTTTTACCTGAACCCGTAGGACCCACGAGAAGAATGTTTGATTTTTGAATTTCCACATTATTCTTTAAGTCTGCGGATTTGTTGTGTTTCAATCGTTTGTAGTGGTTATAAACGGCAACTGACAAAACTTTTTTAGCGTCATCCTGTCCGATGATGTACTGGTCAAGGTAAGCCTTGATTTCGTGAGGTTTCGGAATAGGTTTTTCTGAACCTGTTTCTTCCGATTTTTCACCGTCTTTTTCTTTGTTTTCAAAAAACTCTTCGTCGAGAATTTCGTTACAAAGTTCAACGCATTCATCACAAATATAAACCTCAGGACCGGCGATAAGTTTTTTTACCTGATCCTGTGATTTTCCACAGAATGAACATTTTAATCTGCTGTCATCATGCTTTGGCATTTCTTTTTACCTCAATTAATAATCTTATTTAATAGCGTCGCGTGATACGACTTTATCAATCATACCATATTCTAAAGCTTCGGTAGGAGTCATGATATAGTCTCTGTCTGTATCTTTTT
The DNA here is from genome assembly GCA_948433295.1 of uncultured bacterium. Classification (GTDB taxonomy): domain Bacteria; phylum Cyanobacteriota; class Vampirovibrionia; order Gastranaerophilales; family Gastranaerophilaceae; genus Scatousia. The sequence continues at coordinate 3,636 of CAOJDT010000002.1, read as the reverse complement.
CAATCTTTTTGATGGATTGACCTGTATTTGAAGCAAGAATTTCATTTAATGATTTTTTGATTCTGATAATTTCAGCCGCCTGAATTTCAATATCGGTAGCTTGACCTTGAGCGCCGCCCAAAGGTTGGTGAATCAATACTCTTGAGTGAGGAAGAGCAAGTCTTTTGCCTTTCGCACCCGAAGAAAGGAGGAATGCGCCCATAGAAGCTGCTTGTCCCAAACAGATTGTTGAAACATCTGCTCTGATGTGCTGCATTGTATCATAGATTGCAAAACCTGCGGTAACGCTTCCGCCCGGGCTGTTGATATATAACATAATATCTTTTTCAGGGTTTTCGCTGTCAAGCAATAACATTTGTGCTACAACGAGGTTAGCTACCATATCATCAATAGGGGTTCCTAAAAAGATGATTCTTTCTCTCAACAATCTTGAGAAAATGTCAAAAGAACGTTCGCCTCTGCTTGATTGTTCTACTACTACAGGTACAAAACTCATGATTTAATTCCCTTTCTTATTTCATTATAATTTTATTCTTTTTAGATTTCAACTTCTTTTGGTGCAACGTATGTAATTTTGTTGTTATTCATAAGAAATTCTTTTACTTTATCATTCAAAGCTTGTTGAGACAATGAACCGATAATTTCAGGATTTCTTGAAATTTGTTGAATAATTTCTTCTTTAGATACGCCGTAAGCTGCACCCAACTGGTCGAATTTTTTTGTCAAATCGTCTTGAGCAAGAACAATTTTTTCTTCTTTAGCGATTTTATCAATTACTAAAGAATTTTTAATTCTGCTTTCAGCGTCTTCACGGATTGATTTTATAATTTCGGATTCGCTCTGGTTTTTAGTAAGCATTTCCCAGCTGATGCCTTGAGCAGCAAGTCTGTTTCTGTATTCAGAAAGCAATGAATCAGCTTCTCTGTCAATCATTCTTTCTGTAATTTCAACGCTTGCACCGTCAATAACTTTTTTGAAAACTGCATTTTCAGCATTAGTTCTTTTGCCTCTTTCTTTTGTTTCGTCGAGGTGCTTTCTGATATCTTCTTTTAATGCGTCAACAGTTTGAAGTCCTACTTTTTGTGCGAATTCGTCTGTAAGTTCAGGCAAAACTCTTTCTTTAATATCGTTAATTTTGATTTTGAAAGTTGCATCTTGAGCCTGTAATTTTTCATCGTGATAATCGGCAGGGAAAGTTACTTTAATTTCAAATTCTTCCCCTGCATTTTTTCCTACCAATTGTTCTGCAAAGCCGGGAATAAAGTTAGAATGACCGAGGTCTAATCTGTAACCTTTAGCTTCTCCGCCTTTAATTTTTTCGCCGTTAACATAGCCGTCAAAATCAATGCTTACGATATCGGTTGCATTTGTTTCTCTGCCTGTAACGATTTTATCTTCTGCGAATTGGTTTTGTAAATTTTCAATAGCTTTTTGAAGTGCTTCAGGTTTTTCGATTACGTCTTCTGCTTCAACAGTCAGGTTTTTGTATTCGCCCAAAGTTACTTCAGGTCTTAATTCTGCATTAACCGTAACGGTTAAATCTTTGCCTAGTTCAAAATCATAAGATGAAACGTACGGTTGAGTAATCAAATCCAATTGGTTTTCCGCAACTGCTTCATTAACAGCTTTAGGCATAAGATGTTCGATAGCTTCTTGTTTAATTCTTTCAACACCTACGCGAGCTTCAACCATGTTTCTTGGAGCTTTTCCCATTCTGAAACCGTCGATGCTGACGTGTTGTGAGATGGCTCTTACTGCAGAGTTATAAGCATTTGTAGCTTCTTCTGCCGGGATAGTGATATTCAATTTAACTAAATTTTCTTTTTCTTTTTCAACTGTTACTTTCATAGTGTTTTTCCTTATTATTATTACATGTATCTGCCCCGATTATACCGCAAAAAACTTTTTGCGCAAGTCCGTCAAGTATATGAATTGCCCATTTTGCAAACTTTTAGGATTTATGATATAAATAAAGTCATGGTAAGACTAATTAACAGAAAAAATATTCAGGTTTTTAAGAATATAATAGCGGGATATATGAAATTTCAGGAGCCGAGAACCCATATTGTTGAGTTCGGCAATCCTTATTTGTAGCCATGCATTTATGCGATGTGGCATTCTGATCAGTTTGCAATATATGGCGTTAAAAATAAATCGGAAGTAAGTTTTTTGATAAGCACTTCAATTGACGGAGATATCGTTGCCCATGGCTGTGAAACCATCGGTTTTAAGACTGTGCGCGGTTCTTCGGAACGACGCGGAGCGGTTGAAGCGTCTATGAAAATGATTTCACTTTTAAAAAACGGTGAAAATGTTGCAATAACCATTGACGGACCTCGCGGTCCTTATCATACCGTTAAAAACGGTGTTATTAAGATTGCAAAAATGTCCGGTGCTCCGATTATACCTATGATTTGGTATTCCGAAGATAAAACTTTTGTAACTTTTCCGTCCTGGGATAAAATGACTGCGCCGTTTTTCCACGCTTATATAGTGAATCTTTACGGCGAACCGATTTATGTTCCCGAAGATGCGGATAATGAAACGGTTGCTGAAATTAAGAAAAAAATTAAAAAATCTATGGAAGCTTTGGCGAAAAAAGCTCCCGAGTGCTACAGGGAGGCGAAAAAAAATAAATTATGGGACAAAAAATCCTAAATGTTGCAGCTTTACAAATGCAATCAGTGATTGGGGACAGAAGTGCTAATTACGCAAAAGTTAAAGAAATAGCCGAACGCGAGTTGCCGGAGAATACAGATTTACTTGTCCTGCCTGAAGTTTGGACTGTAGGTTGGTCTTGTGATGATTTTTCTTCTGCGGCGGAAGTTTTGGAAAATTCCGAAACCGTTGCGTTTCTTTCTGAAATAGCAAGGAAATATAATACAAATATTCTTGGCGGAAGTTTTATTCAAAAATCAGAAGGTAAAGACTTGAATACTTGTCCTGTTATTAACCGCGCTGGAGAACTTGTTGCAACGTATTCTAAGAATCATCTTTATTCTTATTGCGGATGCACTGAAGGTGATTTTATAAAAGTGGGGGAATCTCCTGTTATGGTAAATCTCGACGGAATTAATATCGGAATTACTATTTGTTATGATATAAGATTTCCCGAAATATTCAGGGCATACAGGCTTTCGGGTGCGGATTTGCTTGTTAATATGGCGGCGTGGGGGTTGAAAAAGCCTATTCCGTGGGAGTATCTTACGGGTGCCCGTGCAGTTGAAAATCAGTGTTATATGATTGCCGTTACGCAATCGGGACAAATCAAAGGCGATGAATATAATATCGGACACTCCAGAATTTTTGATTACTGCGGCGAAACCATTGCCGAAATTAAAAATCAGCGGGAAGGTATTATGTCTTGTAAGATTGATTTTTCACCGATGTATGAATATAGAAAAGTTTGTACTATACTGAAAGATATAAGAGACGATTATGAGGTAAAAATCGTATGAAAAAAATATTGTGTATCTTAGGGATTATTTTATTTGCCAATCTTTCTTTGACGGCTTCGGCTGTTGATGATATTAATAAGGTTTTGACAAAATCAAGTATTAAAAAAGGTGTCATTTCTATTTCGATTAAGGATACCGAAACAGGGAATACTGTATATAAACTGCATTCTGACAGGCT
>CAOJDT010000001.1 GCA_948433295.1 uncultured bacterium | reverse complement strand
GCGTTTCCTGGAAATGTCCCTTCTCTTATTGTTATGTGCAAATGAGGGCCTGACGAATAACCTGTATTTCCAGATTTAGCAATAACTTGTCCTTGCTTAACTGTTTGCCCATTTAATACATTCCAAGATGAAAGATGTCCATATTCACTGGTAACTCTGGTGCCATTTATTATACCATGGTCTATTACAACCCAGTTCCCATAGCCTTTTGCTGGTCCAACTGCAATTACTTTTCCGTCAGCTATTGTATTAACAGGAGTACCAATAGGAACGCCAATATCCCAACCATTATGATAGGTGCTAGCACCTGGAACAGGTGAAACTCTTTTTCCATAGCCACTTGTAATTGGTCCATTACATGGTTTTATCCATTCTTGTTTTTGTGGAATTGGTGATGGCTGTGGTGATTTTGGTACAGGTTGAGGAGCTGGATTTCGAGGTTTGGTTTCATCTGTATCTTCATTATATTCTACTTCAATATCATCCTCCTCAACAACCTCCACTGTACACCTGCAATTCGGATGAGGACGTTCAGGAACTTCGTCATAAAAATCAAAAACTTGACCATCCAATTCTCTGCATTCATCACAGGTATGTTCGCTGTTTTCGGAATGCCAAACGTATTTGTTATAACTAATTCCACCTTTTAAAACTGTATTCTCTATAGCTGTTCTTTCAGTATCAGAAGCCAAATTATTCTCATTTAATGCATTATAGTGATACAAAGATTTTCCAATATTTTGTAATATTGTGTATTGTTTCAGAATTTTATTTTTATCTTTGTTACTAAAAACTGGATTTGAATGATTTTTCAATAAATTTTCTTGACATATTGATAAATTATCAAAAATGTTTTCTATATTTTTCCCGTTCTTCAATGTCTGTAAAATTTCTTTTTTTAAATTTGCCATTTATATTTCTTCTTAGTTATATTTATAAAATAGTGTTGATTAATATTATTATACCATTACTATTGAATATTTGTCAACATTGTTGATTTTTATTTTTGCTATGATATAATTCTTATGGAGAGGAAATATGGATAAACAAGAACAATTAATAAAATTCGGTATTATACTGAAATCCAGACGACAAGCCTTAAAGCTTAGTTTGCGAGAAGTTGAAAAACTATCTAATGTTAGTGCTGCCCTTATAACTAAACTTGAAAACGGCAAAATGGCTAATTTTCCTAAAGCTATTACGATAAAGCAGTTAAGTGATGCTTTAAAATTCAATGATGAATTATTTGTCCTTGCGGATATTTTGTTTGAACCTAAACAAATCAAAAAAACTGAAAACACGTTTGAGAATGAATTAAGGGAATTACTTGCGACAAAAACTACTCTGAATTCTGAAAATATTACTCAAGTTTTATATTTTGTTTCAGGATTAGAAAAATTGCAAAAAATTGAAAATTTGTAATATGTCTAAATGATTCAATATAAACTAAATACTTGATTTTATAGCCTTTTTTGTTTTAAATGTTTTTTCTAAAGTTATATGAATTAATTTTTACAGCGGTGATATTATTAATAAATTGATTTTGTATTTGTGCTTTCTGTATCATAATAATAACAGGAGGCACTTATGAGGCATTTAAAAATATTTAAAGTGTATAATAATTTTGATTTGTATGAAAGAGATGTTGAAATTCTTGAACTACTATCAGACGGCTATGAAAACAGGCAAATAGCAGAGATACTTTTTGTCAGTACTCATACAATAAAAGCATATATCAGCGCAATATTGAAAAAGTTAAAAGCGAAAAACAGGACTCAGGCTGTATGTATAGCTATGAGACTTGGTATTATTAAATAATTTCATCGTTTTGTTACAATTTGGTAATTATAAATAGAATATTATATAATAATGTTGAGAGTTTAAGATATGAAAAGATTATTTATTCTATTTTTATTTATAATTACAGCTTTATCAACATTTTGCTCCGAAGTCTTCGCGGAAGATATCTTTAAAATTACATCGGCAAATTTTGATACATCAAATTCCATTATAGTTATCTCTGCGCAGGATAATACCGAAACACAGATTATGCAAGAGGTAAAGCCTGTAACTCTTGAAAATCCGAAAAGAGTTTATTTTGATATTGATTCATCGGTTCTCACTATTCCTAAACAGGATTGGAAATTCAATTCTCCCGGAATTAAAGAGGTTAAGATTTCACAGTTTTCTACAAATCCGAATGTCGTTCGTGTCGTAATGTATCTTGATGATGATTACAATACAGCTAATATTAAGTTTTTAAAGATTAAAAATAATATAATATTAAAGTTTAAAAATTGTGTCTGTCAAAATCCGTATTTTCAAAATACATACCGGGACGAACACGAATCTTCGGGTGATTTTTATGAATACATGACGATTTATACGCCCGTAAGAAAGACAATTACAGAGTCGGGAAGTATTGTAGAACAGCTTCAACAAGCATTTAATACGACTTTGCAGCAGGTTACCGAGCCTGAAGTCGAAAAAATGGAGTTGAAACTCAATACAAAATATTATATTGATAAGGTTACTACAAAGTCGAATGCAATATTAATCAACGGGTTTGGTTCACTTACCGTCGAAAAACCGATGATTCTTTCAAATCCGTCAAGAATCGTTTTTGATATGTCGAATACGCTTGTGGCTCAGAATCTCAGGAATAAAGAATTTAAAATCAATGAAACCGAAAGCGTTAAAATCGGTCAGTTCTCTGTAAATAAAGCTCGTATTGTTGTTACGACTCCTAATGTAGAAAAATATATTCCTGTATATTCAAATGATAATCAATCGCTTCTTATTGCGGATATGAGCCGCCTTGAACCTAAGAGTTTATACTCTGCGTCGGCTAATATGGTTACTTATAATCTTGAACAAATTGATAATCAAACAGATGCAATGACTTTAACTTTTAACCAGCCTGTTGTTCATGGATTTGATAAAAATAACAATGCTATAGATGTTTATCTTTATAATGTTTCCCGGTATAACCAGGAAACATTTAAAAGTACCTTTGAAAATTCTTTATTTTCAAAGGCTGCCGTGTCTCTTATGAGTGGAAACGGTTTGAAACTGACCATTCCTGTTGACGCTTCGAGTATGGTAAATACATACCTGGGGGCAGACGGTAAAGCTTTGAAAATAACAGTTAAAGCACCTAAAAAACAGGTCGCTCCGAAAATTCCTGTTATTAAAACTCCTGCAGGTGTAAAAAGTGTTGTGATTGATGCCGGTCATGGCGGAACTGATTGCGGTGCGATAAGAAACGGAATTAATGAAAAAGATATTACCCTTGATGTTTCAAAAAGAGTCGAATCAATGTTGAAAAAACAAGGCTATCACGTTACAATGACTCGTACGAATGATATTTTTGTATCACTGGAAGACAGAGTTAATATCAGCGAATCCGTTGCGCCTGATATTTTCGTAAGTATTCACGTAAATTCAAGTACAAAACCTGAAATCACAGGTGTTGAAACTCATTACTACCATCAGGAAAGTATGAGTCTTGCGCAGACAGTCCATGCTTCAATTGCAAGTTTTATTAAATCAAATAACAGAGGTTTGTTTAAATCTAAATTCTATGTAATTAATCACACAACTTCTCCTGCAATATTGATTGAAATCGGATTTATTTCAAACGATAATGAAAGAGCGCAGCTTGTGAGTGATAAGCGTAAAGAAGATACCGCAAAAGCTATAGTGGAGGGAATTAACAATTATTTCAAGCAATCAAAATAACCCCATAGGATTCTTTGACTCCGGTGTCGGAGGTTTGACTGTACTAAAACAGTTCAGAGAACTGCTGCCGTTGGAGGATTGTCTTTATTTCGGAGACACTGCCAATATGCCTTACGGTGAAAAATCAAAGGAACAGCTTATCAATTTTTCGGATAATATTTTCAGATTTTTGGAAAAACAAGGTGTCAAAGCTGTTGTAATGGCTTGTAATACTACTTCTGCAACTACTTATGACACATTGAAAAATAATTATAACTTTAAAATTTATCCGATAATCCAGTCCGTTACCGAAATCCTTGCGAACCTTCCAATACAACGTATTGCAGTGTTGGCGACGAATGCTACAATAAACTCTCACGCATATAAAAACGGAATTTCAAAGATTAATCCGAATATGGAAGTCATAGAACATGCATGTCCGGAGTGGGTAAAAATCGTGGAAGGTAAGCTTGAAGCCAAAAAAGAAAGTATTGAAATTATTAAAGCGGATTTGCAGGCGGTTTTGAAATTTAATCCCGAAAAAATAGTTCTCGGTTGTACGCATTATCCTTATTTGCTTGAACAGTTAAAGGCTTTTGCGCCTGAAGATATGTTTATTAATCCGGCAGAGGCTTTTGCAAAATATATAAAATCAGATCTTGAAAAATCAGGTTTGATTAATAAAAACGGTAGCGGTAAAGAAAAATTCTATGTCAGTGGAAGTCCTGAAAACTTCAAATCTGCAGCTTCCATTTTCTATAATGTAAAAGATTTACCGCAAAAAGTTATATTAATTCCAGACACGACGCATAGTCTTCAACTTCAATAATTTTATTTGAAACTTTTTCTTTTGTAATATTGAGGGCTGTAGTGTTTTCTTTTACGGCATAAACGGGAATACCTCTTTTTACGGATTCAAATACAGGTGTGGAACCCAATGAGTCACAAGGCATTACAACAAAATCCACATCGTTAACGCTTATTCCGCCGTGTTTTACAAGTTTTGGCGCTTGAGAAAGTCCCAGTAAAATACACGGTAAAAATGTCGGAGTAATATATTCCGATGCCGATTTCGGATTGACAATTTCCGATGATATTGAATAGTCCTCAAATGCAGGCGAATGCGCGCAAGGCACCATTAATTCTTTTGAAATATAATGCGATAAAACAGCCTCAACTCCGCCCACAGGGTCAGTCCCTTCGCCCGAGGCGTAATCTTCATTCATATCCTCGGGGTCTTCGAACAAGCATACAATTGCAATAGCCTCTGCTCCTCTTTCAAGAAGTTTTTTTGCAGCTTTAAGCATTGTCGTTTCATTTAAGACATTTCCCGCGGATATTCCGTCCTCGCCGAGTGTAAATTCCACTCCAACGGTCTCTTCCGTAATTTCATATCCTATAATATCAATTCCGTAAACGGTTTTGACTGCATTCATCGTATTAATATGAACATTCAAAACATCCTGAGGAATGGCTTTATCGAATAGAATTCCGATTTTGTTGTTGTTTGACGGTAAAAGGTTTATATTACCCTTGAAAAATTCATCAAGAGAAAACCCTTCAACGTAAAGCATCCTGTCGTTAATTCCCGAAAATCCCCCTGCGTTAACGACATTCGGATTAACAATCAGATTAGCTTTTTTGCTGAAGTTTCTTGCCCAAACGCTGGCATCTCCCGCGTAGCCTCCTACAGAGGCGCCGATTCCTGTTGGAACTATAAACACTCCGAGTTTTTCTTTTTCGTTAATCATATATAAATAATACAACAAAAAAGCGGGATGATTACCGCTTTTTTGTGAATCTCGAATATTAAATTTTGAATTACTGACCTGCACCTCCGTATGTAAAGTCGTTCTTGATGTTGTTTTGCAATAACTTGGTCCAAGAACTCTCAAAAGTAGTGACTTCGTTCAGTCTGGTCTCATAATTGTTTTTATCCAATTCTAATTGAGATTCCCAGGAGTTCAAGTTAGCAAGCTCGTATTCGTGATCTTTCTGTAACTGTTCCATTACCTCTTGATAAACAGTCATATCATCAGCATAATAATATTCATAGTAATAATATTGTTGTTTGTCGTTAAATTTAGCTTGTAATTCAGCGTTTTCGCGTGTAGCGTTCATTATCTGAAACATTACGTTACCAAGTTTTTCGTTAAGCATTGATTTTTGTTTGGTATACATTAATAAAGTTTCTTGAATGTTTGAAATAGCCATAACTCTCGCCTCTCTTATTTTTAGTTCTCTTGTATATATAAAAAAATAAAAAAGAGGCGGATTTCATCAAAGCTAAAATCTGTTACATTTGTTAATATTATATATCAAGTGCCAAATCTAATGTCGGTGCTTTTGCAACGATTGCGCTTGATGAAATAATATCCACTCCGCAGGCTGCAATGGCATTTACTGTCGAAAGGTTTACGTTTCCGCTTGCTTCAACGATTGCGCGATGGTTAATGTATTCACAAGCCTTTTTCATGGTGTCTGTGTCCATATTATCAAGCATAATGATATCCGCACCGACTTCTACTGCTTCTTTTACCTGTTCGAAAGTGTCGCATTCGACTTCGATTTTGTGTGTAAATGAAATTTTGTCTCTGAGTTTTGTAACTGCTTTTGTAATCGTTCCCGCAAGACGAATGTGGTTATCTTTAATCATTGCACAGTCTGAAAGGTTAAATCTGTGCATGTGACCGCCGCCGACAAAGACTGAGTATTTTTCAAACGGTCTGAAATTCGGTGTTGTTTTACGTGTGTCAACAATATTGGCTTTGTAATCCCCGATTGCGTCCTGATATTTACGGGTTTCGGTTGCAATACCGCTCATTCTCTGAATATAGTTTAACGAAACTCTTTCTCCCATAAGAACATATTTTGCCGGTCCTGAAATGTCTGCAATTTTATCGCCTTTTTTAATCTCATCGCCGTCTTTGAAGTGGAAGTTAACTTTTACTTCCGGTGAAAGTATTTTAAATACGGTTTTGAAAACTTCCACTCCGCAAAGAATACCGTCGTTTCTGGTGTTCAGTGCACCTGAAAGCATATCTGTTTCTTCTGCTAAATTCTCTGTTGTGATGTCTCCAAATCCGATATCTTCTTCCAATGCTCTTCTAACATGGTCTTCTATATAAAAACTACTTAACAAAATCTAATTCTCCTTCTTTTTTTGTCAAACAACTGTGAACACAGTCTTCATTCGTGTTCAAATAATCTAATCTGTAATGCGCGCCGCGTGATTCTTTGCGTCTGAGCGCAGAATTTGCAACAAGTTTTGCAACCGTAAGCATATTTTTAAATTCATATTCCGATTTATTCATACATTTATTTTTTCTCGGAAATTTTGTCTGAAGGTCGTTCAAACCTTCAATTGCGGTAATCAGGGTGCTTTCGCTTCTCAGTATACCTACGTAATTCCACATAATTTCTTTTAATTCATTTTTTAATGTTTCTACGTCAAACGGTTCAAGTTCAATATCGTCGGAATATTTTTCAATAAGTGACATGATTTCTCCGTCGATTTGTTTCGGAGAATCAAGGTTTTCTGATTTTAAGAAATTTGCGACTTCATACGCGCAAACCACACATTCCAGAAGCGAATTGCTTGCTAGTCTGTTTCCGCCGTGCAGCCCTGTTGATGAAACTTCACCAATTGCAAAAAGTCCTTTTATTGAAGTTTCGCCTTCAATACCTGTCTTGATTCCGCCCATATAATAGTGTGCGGCAGGTGCGACCGGAATAAAATCTTTTGAAATATCAATTCCGTGTTCAAGACATTTTTTAGAAATATTAGGGAAGCGTTTTGCGAGTTTTTCTTTATCAATACAGCTTGCATTGAGGTAAACATTGTCAAGATGTTTTTCCTTCATTTCGTTAAAGTTTGCACGTGTAACAATATCTCGCGGCGCAAGTTCTTTGCGTTCGTCATATTTTTGCATAAATTCAATTCCGTCGGCGTCGACGAGTTTTGCGCCTTCTCCTCTTACTGCTTCTGAAATAAGAAATCTGTTTACATCATCATCAAACGCTAAAGCTGTTGGGTGAAACTGTACGAATTCCATATCCTGCATAATCGCACCTGCGTTGTAAGCAAGAGCCAAACCGTCACCTGTTGCCCCGGCAGGATTTGTCGTATATTTGTAAAGCTGCCCGATGCCGCCAGTTGCAAGGATTACGGCAGGCGAATATATTGTTTCGTATTCATCTGTGAATGAGTTATATACCAGAATGCCTTTGCATTCCGAATTCGCATTAACCAGAAGTTCTACAGCCATTCCGTCTTCGTAAATATCAATATTTTTATTTTCAAAAACTTTTTTACATAAAGCCTGTTCCATCATTTTTCCCGTCGCGTCTCCGCCCGAGTGAAGGATTCTTCGTACGCTGTGTGCGGCTTCTTTGGTAAAGCAAAGATTGTCGTTTTCATCTCTGTCAAATTCAACTCCGAATTGCAAAAGGTCTTTAACTACTTTATCAGAGTTTTCGGATATAAATTTTACGGTATTAAATTCGCTTAAGCCTGCTCCGGCTTTAATTGTATCTGTAATATGCGATTCGGTGGAATCGTTTTTGTTTTCTTTCAATACTGCAACCATGCCGCCCTGGGCATAACGAGAGTTGCTTTCTCCCAATTTTGATTTTGTAAGGAGAAGGATTCCGTCAGGCAATTTTGCCTGCTGCTCGATTTTTAAAGCTGCATAAAGTCCCGCAATTCCGCTGCCGACAATTATCGTTGAATATCTGGAGTATTTCATAATGTATGCCTTATCTTACGATTCCCTATCAATGACATAATAATCCAAAATAATAAAAATTGCCACCATTAAGATAAAGTTTTTATTAAGTTTTTTATTTTAATACAAATTATATTTCTGAAATATAAGATGTTAATATTAGTATTGTGAAAATTTTTCCGGTTGATTAAAATGTAATGTTCCCGACTTATAAATATAATAGAAGAAATCTAACCTTGAAGAGGAGACGTTATGACAGTTACACCGATAAGAATACTTCTCGTAGAAGACCATAAGCTTATGCGAGTGGGTTTGAAATCACTATTTGAAGAACATAAAGAATTGGAGGTTATCTCTGAAGCTCAAAGTGGGAAAGAGTCAATTGAAAATTATAAAATTTCTCATCCCGATGTTGTTCTTATGGATTTGGGATTGCCTGATATGAGCGGAATTGAGGCTACCAAAAGGATTCTCGAAAACAGCAGTAATGCAAAAATTATAATTCTGACATCACATCTTTCGGAACAGGAAGTTATTGATGCTCTGCATGCGGGGGCATGTGCTTATGTAATGAAAGATATTAATATCGAAATTTTGAAAATGATTATCCGCACGGTAAAAGAGGGCGCAATGTGGCTTGATCCGCAGGCGGTTCCGATATTGCGTGAAAAGAATTGCGGTGTAGTACCTCCGCGTCAAATGTCAAGAGCAATGTTTAAAGAACAACATGCAAATCTTACGCAGCGTGAGTATGAAGTATTGAAGCTTGTTGTTGACGGAAAATCAAATAACGAAATCGCACAGGAATTAACGATTTCGGAACATACAGCCAAGGCTCACGTGTGTAATATTATTCAAAAACTCGTAGTCGATGACAGAACTCAGGCTGCAGTAAAAGCGTTGAAAGAGGGTCTTGTTTAAAAAAAGTACTTGAAAATAAATATGTTTTTGATAATATAAAAGTTGTGGGGATTAAATCCTTTCACAACTTTTTTTAAATTGAATAATAAGCGTGCGTAGCTCAGTTGGATAGAGTGTTTGGCTACGAACCAAAAGGTCGGGGGTTCGAATCCCTCCGCGCGTAATAAAAAAGACTTCTTCGGAAGTCTTTTTTTATGGAATGATGACAACCTCAATGCGTTAACATAGTATCAGGTATCACATACGTGAATGTTAAATTTTGTAAAAAGATACATATTCATGGAGCAATAATTTTTGGGGTTTTAATTTATTAAAATTGTGTAATTTATAAAAGAAAGGTTAAGGTAACTAATGTCACTAAACTCAAAACTAGTTCAACAAGCATATCAGGCAGCCTCTCCGTATACAAATTATTCTATGAAAATTTCCAAGTATTACGCAGGCTCAAAAACTCCTCATATTGAAACTCAAGCTTTCACAATCAACGGAAATACGAATTAAATTTATGCTAAACGTAAAATGAATAATGGTAATACATTTGAAATGTTTAGATTTAACGATGATGTTTTAAAAGTAATAAAAAATAAATTTGGCGAAATCGTAAGTTCAAAAGCTAACTTTAAAATTCCCCTTGATGATGTGCAAAGAGTTTATATGAACTCACTTGATACAATGCGTTCTAAATTAAGTTCTCTTCATAATATCCCTGAATATATGCTTAATGTAAGAAGTATGTAGCATAAACTTTTTTTTAACAAAAAATGCCTTAATTTTAATTAAGGCATTTTTTGTTAGCAAAATTTATTTTGTTTGTATTTTAATATAACAGATAAGAGATTACATAGAGTTAAAAATGGATATATTATTTACATGCCCCATAAATCAAAAAAGAAATTATATACCCCCATCTTTCCAGGGGAAAATACCTGCAATTTCCAACGCGAATATTCGGAAAATTACCAAAGACGATTTTTTAGAGGTTCTTAACAGCGGACTTTCTGTCTCGCAAAATTGTTCGAAATTGAATGTGTCCGAAACAAAATACTACAAATTGTTAAAGGGTTTTGATATAAAAACGCAGCGAATGAAAACAATTGAGCGTAATTTAACAATAACAAAAGAACAAATTCAGGATTTGTTAAACGCAGGTAAAAAATATAATGAAATCTTAAAAGAATTGAATATTACTGCAGATACGTATAACGGTTTGCTTTTAAAATATAATATAAAAACAGAGTTAATGCGTTCAAAAGAAAAAATTTCAAATATAACAAAAGAACAAATTGAAGAACTGCTTCAAAGCGGGAAAAAAGTAAAAGAAATTTGTGCCATTCTTAATATTCCAGAAAAAACTTATACCCGTTTAATTAATAAATTCGGTATAATCACTGAACGTAAAAAATCTAAAATTCATCTCGCTTCAATAACCGCTGAAAAACTTCAAAAACTCGTTGATAATAAATTGTCTGTATCCGAGATATGTGAAAATTTAAAAATCAATAAAGAAGCTTTTTATAAATTGTTGAAACAACTTGATATCAAATATGACTATCAACATCATTATAATGAAATTTTAATACCGGAAAGAGTGCTAAGAACTGCTGCAGGTTTGAACAAAACAACACGTGAAACTGCCGAAGATTTAAACATTGCAGTGACTACTTATCATCAAAAAACTAAAGCGGCTCATGTGCCGACTTTATTACGAAATTCTATAGATAATATAGCTTTAGTGTCAAGAGATGAACTTCAACAAGCTGTAAATTCAGGCTTAACAATAAAACAGATATGCGAAAAGTTTAAAATTAAGCGTACTAATTATAAAGCTCTTATTGAAAAATATAATATTTCAACCCCTCAGCGGGACGCAATCGCCAGAAACGCAGGGATTACAGCTGAACAGTTTTTGACTCTGTCAAAATCAGGTAAGGCTGTTAAAGAAATTTGTAATGAACTGGGTATAAGTGAAAGTACTTATCGAAGACTTAAAAGGAAATTCATAGAACAGAGTCCGTTGAATTGCTTAGTATAACTTTGCCCGAACATTCCATAACAGGGTCTTCGGTAATAATTTCTCCGATACTGTCAGCTATAATGATGCCTGATTTAGGATTTTTAACCGAGATAATATGCCCTTTTATTTCAGCATTTACATCAGAATATTCGAAGGACAAATCGGTCTCTTCCATCGTACAATTAATCAGTGTTAAGTTTTTGCAATAGCATAGCGGCTGTGTACCAATAATTTTGCAGTTAATAAAGGTCAGATTTTCAGAGAACCATCCCAAATATTCACCTTTGACAATTGAATTTTCTACAGTAATATTTTTGCCGTGCCAGAATGCGTCTTTAGTGTCCAGGTTGGAATTTGAGATTTTTATGTTTTCTGTATATTGGAAAGAGTATTTCCCTTTCATATTAAGATTGGAAATATTGACGTTTTTGCATTCGAAAAGGAAATAAACAGAATCGATTACAGAGTTGTTTATTTCTAAATCTCTATATCTCCAACCGAATTCGGGAGATTCAATTTCGCAATTTGTCACAGTAATTTTATCGCATTCGCGAAGGCACTTTACACCTGTAACCTTACAATCTTTCATAATTCCATCTGTGCAATACCAGAGCGGAGCACGGGTTTTCTCATCCATCGATGAATTTTCAAGTGTAAATGCGTTTGCATGCCATATCGGGTATCTTAGAGAAAATGCGCAGTCTTTTACTGTAAAATTTCTGCATTCTTTAAGCACTGATTCGCCATCGGCAGGGCCCTCAAATCTGCAATTTATAACCTCTGTATCTTTTAAGTTATAAAGGGCGCGTTCTTCATCAAATGTTTTATTAAAAATTTTTTCGTTCATGTAAATATCTCCTGTATATTTACATTTTAAAACCTGAGAGCTGCTATCAGTCAACCCTTTTTTGAAAAATTTTTTGAGTTTTGTAAATCATTTTTCCAGGTGTACAGAAAGTAAATCGCGAGAACGAAATATGTTGCCCACATAAGTACGGTGGCAAAGCAGTTTGAGCCGTTTTTGTAAGCTTCAATCCACATCATTACCGAAAGTCCGTTTACTATAATCCAAATGTACCACTGTTCAATGCAACGTTTTATAGTTAGGATTAAGCCTGCAATCGAAAATACTGTCGTAACCGCGTCTATATAAGGTGTTGCGTCGCCAAATTTTTTGAGAATAATTGCAGTTAAGAAAGAAAGAATCAGTGCGGAAGAAATATAAATAATACGTTCACTCGAAGAAAGTGTTGTTTTGATTATTTCGGATGAATCTTTATTAAGATGCTTTTTCCACTTGAAAATGCCTACAATCTGCATTGGAAAATAATAAAGCATATATAAAATCAAATTGCCGAAAAGTGCGTTTTGAAATGCCAAAAATGCATAACAGAGCGTTCCCGTAAGTCCGAAAATGTAACAGGAAATCTTTCCCTTGCCAGCAAGAATAGTATAACTTATTCCGCAAATAGCTGAGACAAGCGCGATTTTGTTGTCACCAATGTAAATTGAAATTAATATAATCAAAAGAATTTCCAGAGGAAAAATAATACGTTCGTATTTTCCCCAGCCGCGTAATTCACCTTTAATAAAATTAATTATTTTCATTAATTTTTATTATAGAATAAAAGTTAGGAAATGAATAACAATTTACTTTTTGTTATGTGTGTAGTCTACTGTAGTAAGGTAGATTAAAATGCAAGTTAATAACATAAGCCGAAATAATACGAATTTTAAGGGATTCTTAAATAACAAAGTTCTACTAAGAAGTTTGGAAAAAATATCCGATCACGGAACCTCTTTTGCTGCGGGAACATCTTTGGTTATGTCACTTGGCGTGCGTCCGCTTGCGATAATGGCGACACCGAATGTGGAAAAAGAAAATAAACAGTACGCAAGTGCAAATTCTATTTGTTCGGGTTTGATAAAATTTGCACTTGTAGAGGCTGTTGCTCTTCCTGTAGAATCTGCCGTTAAAAAGATTGACAAAAATCCCGAAAAATATTTAAAACCCGAAACCATTAAAGCTTTTCAGTCGAATGCGAAAAATCTTGCAGGTTCAACGGCTTATCGACTCGGTTCACAAATTATAAAGCTTTCAACAGGTTTTTTGACTGCCGTACCGAAATCCATGCTGACTATAGCCTTAATTCCGATAGTTATGGATAAACTTTTTCGAGTAAAGAAACCTGAGCGGACAGTCATCGATTCGGTTCAAAAGAAAACAGTCAAACGTGTAGAGGGTGAGCCTGCGTTTACGGGAAATCTTTCAAAAGGTATCGGAAAAATTTTCGATAACTCTTATTTTCAAGACTTTTTGAAAAAAAATCAATATAGAGAGAAAGATATTCCTAAACATATTACCGCCGCAACAGACATTCTTTTGACTACATCTTTTGCCTGTCAAACGAATACGAGTGATGAAATTAAAGAAAATCGTAAAAAAGCTTTGATTTATAACAATGCTATTTCGACGGCAATAACTATCTTTGGCGGATACGGAATAGATAAAGCAGTTAGCGGTGTTACTGATAAATTTATTAAAAAGTTCTCAAAAATTAATGTCGCAGACCCTAAACTTAGTAAATATATTGAGGGTATAAATATAGTAAGGCCCGCAATTATTTTTGCGGGCATATACTATGGTATTTTACCGATGTTCTCGACTTACATAGCCGAAAAAATCGACAAGTTTATAGAGAAAAAATCATAAACATTTTTCTATATCGCTTACGATTAATTCTTTTGTCAGATGGTATCTTTCATAAAGTTCGGATAGAGGAACTCTGTCGGTGAATTCTTTTTTGCTGCCGAAGTTTAGAACTTTCATATCGGAATTTCCGTAAAATCTTGTGACTTTTTCGCCGAATCCGCCGTTAAGTATTCCGTCTTCAAGAGTTATTACGACTTTATGATTTGATTTTAATGATTCCAATAATTCTTCATCTATTCCCGAAATAAATTTTGGATTGATAAGAGTTGCGTCGATTCCGAGTTTGTTTTTTAGTTCGGCTTTAACTTCTTTTCCGAGTCGGAAGAAATTTCCGAGTCCAAGAATTGCAACATCTTTGCCATTTTCTTCAATTTTGAATTTATTCAATTTTGAATAATCCGTATCGTCTGCGATTCCTGTTGATTCCAGAGGTCTGAACGGAACTCTGACAGCAACGGGATAATCAGTTTGTTCAACTGACCAGTCTAACATTTTCAGATATTCTTCTTTGTTGGTCGGAGCCAGATAAACAATGTTTGGAATATTTCCTATTAAAGACATATCAAACGAACCGAGGTGTGTTGCGTCGGCACCTGATATACCTCCCCAGTAAACGAGCATTGTTATCGGTGAATTATTCAGAGCCAAGTCCTGCGAAAGTTGGTCATAAGTTCTTTGGACAAATGAACTCATTATCGCAAGAATTGGTTTTGCACCGCATTTGGCAAGTGCCGAAGCGTAAGCCACTGCGTGTTCTTCAGCGATTCCGACATCGGTATATTGTTTGCCGAGTTTTTCACGGAACTCTTTAGTAAACCCGTACGCACCTGGTGTTGCAGGAGTTATTGCAAGAATAGTCGGGTCTTGAGCGGCTTTCTTTAAGATATAGTCTGTTGTAATTGAGTCATAAGTTTCTTTTTGTGTCGTCGACGCTGCGGGTTTTTCATCCAATGCGCCCGGCATGATGTAGTGGAAGAACTCTTTGTTTTCTTCCGCAGGTTTTAAACCGTGACCTTTTGTAGTGTGCATGTGTACTACTACAGGGTGATTTATGTCTTTTACTTTTTTAAAAGTTTCGATTAATTTCTCGATATTATTGCCTTCACCTATGTAGAAGTATTCAAAGCCGATTGATTTAAATAAGTTTGTTTGTGCATTGCCGTTTGTCTCGCGAAGTTCTTTGAGGTTTTTATAGATTCCGCCTTGATTTTCGGCAATGGACATATCGTTATCGTTTACGAGAATAATAATATTACTATCTAAATCAGCAGCATTATCCAATCCTTCAAAAGCCTCGCCTCCGCTTAATGAACCGTCTCCGATAAGTGCTATAACGTTGTGTTTTTCACCTTTAAGGTCTCTGGCTTTTGCAACACCTGTTGCAAGGCTTACGGATGTTGAAGTGTGACCGACTTTGAATAAATCGTATTCACTTTCTTCCGGGGCAGTGTATCCCGTGTAGAAAGTGTATTTTTCCGGATTTGTGAATCCTTCTTTTCTTCCTGTAAGTATTTTGTGCGGATAGCACTGGTGTGATACGTCAAATACAATCTTATCAACAGGGCAGTTAAATACGTAATGAAGCGCTATTGTTGCTTCCAGAATACCAAGGTTCGGACCCATGTGTCCGCCTGTTGTATTTACTTTTTTAATAATCAAATCTCTCATTTCGTCAGCAAGTGTGTTTAATTCATCAAGGGATAAATTTTTCAAATCTGACGGATAATTAACTTTGTCCAAAATCATGTTTTAAAATATCTCCTTTCATGTGATAATTATATTTTAAAACCTGATAGTAACTATCAGTCAAGAGGTATTTTAAAAATTTTTTAAGTTATATATTTTGTGTCATTCCGAACTCGTTTCAGAATCTTTTTTGTTTCATTCTTTTTAATCTTTTCATCGCTGTAGGTGAAAAACGTATCTGAGAGAAGATTATAGCGCTAATCATAATTACGCAGCCGAGAGTTTCTCTGTAAGATAATGTTTCTCCCAGTATAAGCATACCGCCCAGAACCGCAAAAACCGATTCCATACTTAAAATTAATGATGCGATAACCGGTTGAGTGTGTTTTTGTCCGAATATTTGAAGTGTATATGCAACCCCCGTTACTACAACCCCTGAAAACAGTATGGGTTTTAGACCTGCAAGGATTGCTGTTCCCGAAGCATGTTCGAAAATTAACATCAGGATTAAAGACAACACCCCTGCCGTCAAAAACTGAATACACGAAAGTTTCATAAAATTAACTTTGTGTGTGAAATGGTTTATCGCCAGAAGATGAAGCGCAAATATAAAGGCACTTACCGCGAGAAAAATATCACTTAATGCAAGTCTGGTACCCTGTTTAAAGCACAGAAAATAAAGTCCGATAACAGCCATGACAATACTTATTTTTACGTTAAAACGTAATTTGTATTTTAAAAAGAATACGGAAATTATCGGTACAAAAATTATGTATAATGATGTTATAAAACCGGCTTTTCCTGCAGGGGCAAACTTCATGCAATACTGGTTGACCGAAAGTGCCAAAAAAAGAAATATACCGCAAATTATTCCGCCTTTAGCCATTGTTTTGTGTTGAATGTCTTTTTCTTGCGGTGTTCTTTTGTCTTTTTTTGAATTATAAAGTTTTGCGACAAAAATTATCGGCAAAAGACTTAATGCGCCGAGAAAGTTTCTGAGGGTGTTGAATGTGAAAGGTTCAACGTAATCCATCCCCCACTTTTGTGCAACGAAAGAAAGTCCGAGTATTAAGGCTGTAGTGAGTAATGCAATGTTTGAATATATGTGCTGCATTTTAAAATTTTTGTCCATAGAGTTAATATTAATCTGAAATCGCTATAAAAAAATCCCGCGAAAACGGTATATTTTAAATTATCCTGATAGCCTGCCGTCGGATGTCAGATTTGTTTATTTAAAATAATTTATCAGTATGTCAGATAAAGAGGTTTACATCAAGGTAACAAAAGACGGTCCATACTTGCTTTTTGGTATGCCTGAAGTCAGCGAAGAAATAATTCTCACGGATGAAAGCGGAGAATGTATCGGATACGGAAAAGGAAAGAATTTTGAAATCCGTTCAAATCCCGTTGCACTTTGTCGCTGCGGAAAATCAAAAAACGCTCCGTTCTGTGATTTGTCCCATCAGAAAATAGGTTTTGACGGAACCGAAACTGCATCGTTTGAGCCGTTACTTGATGGCGCAGTAAAGTTTCACGGGAAAAATCTTGTTTTATCCGATAATGAAAAATATTGCGCTCTTGCCCGATTTTGTGATGTTAAAGGAACAATTTGGACGCTTATTACAAAAGGCGATGAGTCGTCGGATAAAATTGCAATTGAAGAAGCCAATCTTTGTCCTTCGGGAAGACTTGTGATTTTTGATAAAGACGGCAATGAGATTGAATATGAACTGGAAAAATCCGTAACCATACTCGAAGACGAAGGCTTGAAAGTCAGCGGTCCGTTGTGGCTCAAAGGAGGTATAAGGGTAGAGAGCGTTGATGGCAGAAGGTATGAAGTCCGCAACCGCCAGACACTTTGTCGTTGCGGGATGTCTTCAAACAAACCATTTTGTAACTGTGCCCACGCTCATAATAATTTTAAAGCAAAAAATAATAACGATTTATAATTTTTTGTGGTAAAATAAAGAAAATTGTAATCAAAAAATTTTATATTTACGTTTTTTGTATGTGTAAGGAAAAGTTAAAGGAGTAATACATGCGAGTATTAGGGGTTAATGCAGGCGTAAGCTTCGGACGGGCATTGCGTCCTGAGGAGACAGAAGAATTTACAAATACGGTTAAAGAGGCAAAACAACTTGCGGGGCAGACAGGAAAATCTGTTTTTATCATGCCGTCTCAATCTTTGCCGCAATCATCTGCCAAAAATACAGGGGTGGGTAATTTTGCATCAAAAGAATCTGTTGATTTTTTAAATTATATGAAAACCTATCTGGATTTTAATGTCGTTGAAGATTTGCCGCAGGGACAAATTAAAAAGAACGGTGATTTTTACTGTAATTATGAGAGTTCTGCACTTGCATTGGGCGAACAAAATATTAATCCCGAACTTTTGACAAAGTCCGAATTTGGCTCAATATTGAAACCGGAAGAGTTTGATGAAATTGTAAATGCAAATTCTAAAAAAACAAAAGACTCTCTCGCAAATTTTGAGAATGTCGTTGATAACGGAAGCGCACAGGATAAAGCTTTAAAGACTGCGTATGAACGCTTTAAGGTACTTGATGAAAATTCTGAATTAAAGCAAAGATATAATAAATTTGTTACAGAAAATGACTCTTGGCTGAATTTTGTGCGTGAAAACGAAACAGATACGGATTATTTTAAATTTAAACAGTTTCTTGCAGAAGAACATCTTGAGCATGGCAGAAAAGAACTTAATGCAAACGGAATGAAATTATGCGGTGATGTCCCGATTAATTTTACCGACGATGAAGTAAAAGCATTTCCGAACGCCTTTAAAAAAGACCATTATGTTGGAGTACCAAGTTGGAAAATTCCGTCTCTTGATTATGATACGATTCTTGACGAATCAAGCGATGCGCATAAACTTTTGAAATCAAAAGTTCAACTTGCCGCAAAACGTTATGATTTACTCAGATTCGACGCCGCATGGAATTATGTTACTCCTGTTGTAACCCCTAAGGGTGAAAACAATATTCTTGATCACAACAGAAAATATCAGGGAAGCAATGTACTTAATCTTATTGAAAAATGGGTGAAAGAGGTTAAAGGCGAAGATTTTGATTTGAAAAATCTTATGTATGAATTTGAAGCAGGTGTTCATGAATTCAGCCCGTTCTGGGATGGTCAACTTATTGAACCTGTTAAAAACAGGGTTAAGATTTACGGAAGCACTTTTATGAGTGATGATTGGGGTTCAAATGATGCATTTCTCAAACGCGGTTGGTCTCCGGATGAATTTTCTATAGGTGTAGGAAATCATGATCCTCAACCTCTGAAACAGATTGCTCGCGGAGTTCCTGATATTCCGTTGGGATGGAAGGTGCATTTGGATTCTACTTTAGCACCTCTTGCCAGAATTCTGAAACTTGATGCTGCAAGTCTGAGAGAGCCAAAAGATTATTGCAAAGCAAGATTTGCAGAACCTATGATGGCTAAGAATAATCACTTTTTCTTTATGGATGTATTCGGCAGAGTTGAACGGTTTAATGAACACGGATGTGATACGGGGCTTAACGTTCCGTCGAACTTTAGGCGAAAAGTTCCGGCTGATTATATAAAACAATTCCATCAGGCACTTCAGGAAGGGTTCGGATTTAATATCGCGGATTCGCTTGAAAAAGTCTTTAAGGCAAAAGGGCTTGATGAATCACATGCTGATTTGTATGCGAAAATTGTCAAGTTTAGAGATATTCTGACAGAAAAAGAAGAATTTAAGCCTGTTGTAAAAGAAACGATAAAAGAAACTTCGACTAAACCTCCTGTTGCCGCAGTTGTCGATGCCGCGGAAAAAACATCAGTATCCGTAAATGAAAAACAAGCCGAACAGGTTGTAAAAGAGGCTGTTAAAAAAGGAAAATCTTTTAAACCGTTTCTTCTTGCTGCCGGTGCTGCTGCTTTAGTCGGCGGCGGGTATGCCTTTTTCAGAAATCGACATCCTAAAACCGCTCAGAATTAATGTATTAAAGACCTGTCGATTTTGGCGGGTCTTTTTTTCTACTTGAATTATTTAGTGTTTTCTGTCAGAATATAGAAAAACAGGAGAGAAATATATGACAGTATTGGTTTTGGGTGGAGCAGGATATATCGGATCCCATACGGTTTATGAACTTATTGATGCAGGTCAAGATGTTGTTATTGCGGATAATCTTTTGACCGGACATGTTGAGGCTGTACACCCGAAAGCCCGTTTTTATAAAGGTGATATTAGAGATGAAAAATTCCTTGATGAACTTTTTCAAAAAGAAAAAATAGATTCTGTTATTCACTTTGCGGCAAGTTCTCTAGTCGGCGAAAGTATGACAGATCCTTTGAAATATTATGATAACAATCTATACGGAACAATGATTCTTTTAAAATCAATGGTAAAAAACGGAATTGATAAAATAGTTTTTTCATCTACCGCTGCGACTTACGGAGAACCTGAGAGTATTCCGATTCTGGAAACCGATAAAACCGAACCGACAAATACCTATGGAGAAACAAAACTTTCAATGGAAAAAATGTTTAAATGGGTCTCAAAAGCTCACAATATAAGGTTTGTAGCACTGAGGTATTTTAATGCTTGCGGAGCTCATATTTCGGGTAAAATAGGCGAATCGCATAATCCGGAAACACATTTAATTTCTTTAATCCTGCAGGTTCCTAACGGGCAACGAGAATTTATAAGTATATTCGGAGACGATTATGAAACAAAAGACGGAACCTGTATAAGAGATTATATTCATGTAACAGATTTGGCGCAGGCTCATATTCTTGCGATGAAATATCTTGAAAACGGTAACGAAAGTAATATCTTTAACCTCGGAAACGGAGTAGGTTTTACTGTAAAAGAAGTCGTTGAGACTGCAGCTAAGGTTACGGGCCAAGTGATTCCGTCAAAGATTTGTGAACGAAGAGCCGGAGACCCTGCCGTATTGATTGCATCAAGCGAAAAAGCAAAGACAATTTTGGGCTGGAAACCTCAATATACGTCACTGGAAGAGATTATTAAAACTGCGTGGAAGTGGCAAAAAAATCATCCGAACGGATATTAAATTTAAAGTAGACAAAAGTTTTTGTTTTGTTAAAATTTTTGTGATATAAATAGAACAGATGGAGAGGTGTCCGAGTGGTTTAAGGTGCGGATCTCGAAAGTCTGTGAGGGGTAACACCCTCCGTGGGTTCGAATCCCACCCTCTCCGCATTAAAAAGGAGCAAGCAAGTGCTTGCTCCTTTTTAATGTTATTTTTGCAAGTATAGCAATTGACAAACTGCTCCTACTGTACTTTAACAGGACATTTTATCTGAACGCATAGAAGTATTATTCGGCAGAGTTGGCTTGGTGTTTGAGTTTGAGCGGTCGGGAATAATCATTTTATGCGTTACGCAAATTACTCAAAAGTCTCTTTTGGGTATCAGAAAGTTGCTCAAAATTCCAATATTTTATTTTTAAAACCTAATTACAGTCCTGCATTCTCCCAGTTTTACTAAATTGTACGGGTAAAACGATTATTTGACTTTTGAGGACTATGTGAGTAATTTCAAATTCATTTTGGAGGTCGGTAATTTTTGCTCAAAGGTCGGATATGAATTTTATCAACACAAAACGACACAAAGCTCGGAAATGGTGTTCCAATTGGGTTTAAAATGAGTTAATGTGTGTGTACGATGGCGGATTTTGACAAGGCTGAGCGTTAGCGAACGCCGTCCCTGTGAAAAATCTGACGGAATGTAGTTTTTACGAAAGGAAAAACGAAATGGAGTGCAAAGATTTTGAACCGTCAATAATCCAAGACAAAACAGAACACTATATAGACATAAAGCGAATAGCAGAAGTAAAAGGGTTAAAAAGTACCCGCTCTATTAGGATTGCTATTCAAAAAGGAAAATACATCGCTCGGGAAGTTAAAGTTAATGGAGGAACTTCTTATGAGATTTTGTATTCAAGTTTAGAGTCTGAAATTCAGGAAAAACTTGAAGATGAAGAAATTAAATCAACATCTTTAATTCCTGTAGAAAATAAAGTGAATTTTATTTCAGAGAACTCAAGGTTAAACGCATTAGCAAGAGTCGATATCGTAACGGCATTATTTAACTTGCGAACAAAATATCAAACCAAGAAAGAAGCAGATGAAATCTTTTTAAATTTGTATAACAGCGGAATGTATTTACCTCAAATATACAAATTTGTCGGTTCAATTTCAATTGGAACATTGCATCGTTGGGTTAAAGCCTATGAAAATTATGGTACAAACGGACTTTTGCCGCAAAGAAAGACATCCCAACAGAATGAGTACAACACAATATTAAATAATGAAATGAAACAAATATTCTTAAAATACCTTCTGCATCCTAATCAGTTCAGCATCGGGAAGGCAATTAATCTAACAAAGCACGTTTTAGAAAAACGAGGATATGAAAACATACCTTGCAATCTTACTTTCAGAAGATTTGCCGAACACTTTAAAAAGACAAATTATTCAAAATGGGTATTAATGAGAGAGGGTGAAAAAGCATACCACGATAAAGTGGAAGCATATATTGAGAGGGATATTTCAAAACTGGAAGTCGGTGATGTCTTAATCGCAGACGGACACGTTCTTAATTTTCAAGTTATTAATCCATTTACAGGCAAGCCAACGAGAGCGACACTCGTTGGCTTTTTAGATTGGAAATCAACAGCACTTGTTGGGTATGAAATTATGATGACCGAAAATACTCAATGCATTGCAAGTGCATTGCGTAATGCGATTTTAAATCTCGGTTTAATTCCAAAAGTTGTGTACCAAGATAACGGAAAAGCGTTTAAAGCAAAATACTTCCAACATACAGATTTTGATGAGGCAGGATTTAACGGTGTTTATTCAAACTTAGGAATTAAATCGGTATTCGCTAAACCATACAATGCGAGAGCGAAAGTAATCGAGAGATTTTTCTTAGAATTTCAAGAAGAGTTTGAAAAGATGATGATTTCATACATTGGGACTTCAATTGAAGATAAGCCGGCGTGGTTGAAACGAGGTGAAAAACTCCACCGAGAAATGCATAAAAAGTTAACTAATAATTATATTCCAACCGTTCAAGAAGTAATTAAATATATTGATTGTTGGATTGATTACCATAACTCAAAACCTTGTCCTAATGATAGTTCAAAAACTATTCAAGAGATGTTAAATGATGTTCAAAAGCGGAGGCGAGCAGAGGGTGAAAGCGGTAGCGATACCCGTTTAACGCGAGCCCCCAAGCAGCAAGAAATTGATAAAAATATTTTAAACGATTTGATGATGAAAACCGAAACGAGAACGATTAATAGACATGGAATAACATTCTTTGGTTTGCATTACAGAAGCGAGGTTTTACTTGATTTAAGGGAAACAGTATTTATCAGGTATTCACTTTTTGATTTATCCAAAATCTATGTTTATTCAATGAAAGGTGAGTTTTTATGCGTGGCTCGTCAGGAAGAAAAAATTCACCCGATGGTAAATCATCTCGGAACTGTCAAAGATATGGAAGAATTTAAACAACGAATTCAAAAACAAAAACGTCAGTTTAATAAGGTCAAAAAGGACTTTCTCAAATATTATCCGACAGAAGATGCAGAAGTTTTAGAAATTGAAGGGGTAAATGAAGAGAAAATGAAAAATGTTCAAAAACTTTCTGTTGTGAAATTAAAACGTGAACGCAAACAAACACCTCGTGAACAGCAAATGAACAGACCATTTTTTAATTCTGATTATGAAAAATTTGAATGGCTAATGAGCAACGGAACAACAAATCAAGAAGATAGAAAATGGCTTGTTAATTATATGAAAAGTGATGAATACATTAATTTATATGCGGATTGCGAGCAGAGGGCGGAAAACGGAAACAGTGAGTTTTCGTTTGTAGCCCCGTTTAATGCGAGCAACCAAGAAGGAGATTAGCTCATGAGAAAAACTTTTGTAAAAACAAAAAACGTCAAAGAATTTATAGGATTCATGGAGGAATTAAAATCACTTCCGCCGAACATTCCTAAAATTGCACTAGTTTATGGTGAGTATGGACTTGGAAAATCTGAAACGATAAAATGGTGGACTTTCAAAAATGATTGCGTGTATGTTAGAGCAACAAAAGGGATGTCAGTTAGATGGTTACTTTCAGAAATATCAGATGAACTTGGGGAAGAAGCATATTGGCACTCCCAAGAAACTTTTAATATGATTGAAAATAAATTAAGGCAAACTCCTAAAACTATAATTATTGATGAAGTTGATTATCTTATAAATAATAATGTCATTGAAATTTTGAGAGATTTGCATGATAGAACAAATTGTCCGTTAGTTTTAGTTGGAATGGCAAACATTGATAAAAAATTATCTCGTTATCCTCATTTAAAAGATAGAATTTATAAGGCTTTTAAATTTAAAAGTTATGAAAGTCAGGATATTAAACAAATAGTATCGGAACTTACGGAAATTCCTATAAGTCCTGATGGACTTGAGTATTTAGCGACACGACATAATCAATTTAGACAGATAGTTAAATTGATAAACAAGGTTGAAAAATTAGCAAAAACAAATGATATTACAGAATTAAACGAAGAAAATTTAAGGAATATATTAGATGAAAGACAAAATCTTACTTCTTTGCAAACGTCTAAACAAATTTACGCTTGATGAAATATCTACAATATCAGAGCTTGAGCCAGACAAATTACTTCCGATAATTAACGAATTAATTTCTGAAGGTAAATTATTACAAGAAAATGGAATATATTTTTACTCTAAAAAACAAAGTATTTCTGCGAAATATTCGATTTTTAAATATTACCCCAAAGTGACAATTGATTTAGTTTTAAGGTGTTTTTGCGAATCAATTAGCACAACCAAAGCCTCACATATTTTATCAGTGGGTGAGGATCAAGTGCAAAAATTTTACACAATTTTTAGAACGCTTATTTATGAGCGACAAGAAAAACGGCTTAGAGATTTTTATGTTCAAGAACCTCAAAATGCAAGACGCAGAATGTTTTTTGACCAAGAAGTTTATTTATATATTTATAACAAACAAGTTTTTGTATCGGATATTTTATTGCAAAGTCCTGAAGATAGACCTTTAAATCCAAATGATAAAACCGAATTTTCTAAAATTTATTGTTACCTCACAAGAAATTTGACTCATAATCAAAATGCTCATAATCTAAATTGCAAAATTGCTGAAACTCTTTGGCGCAGAAATAAGAATTTCAATGAACTTTATTTTGACCTAAAAAACAATTTGCTTAATTTTTCGCAATAAACTTTTCCCTAATTTTTAACGAAAAAACGGTATTTTTCGGCATATATTATCTTAGAAAATTTATGCTGAAATTCAATAATATCATTTTAATTCAGCTTTTGGGAAATTTCCCAATCAAGAATTTGTGCCTTATTTAATTTATCCCAATATCAAAATATAATTATGTAACATTTCTACATTAAAAATGGGACAATTTTTGAATATGGATATAACGCAATAACAATAAGGCTTTTAATATAAAATGCAAAAAATTCCTAAAAATAAAAAATCTGATTATAACTGAATTTTCAGAAGAATCTTTTGTCCTAAAGTTGACAAAGTAAAATTTCACACCCTTTAAAAAGAATTACAAGCAATTTAAACTTAAAGTATTTATGAAACAGAAAAAAGACAAAACAAATATATGGATAGATATTAAAACCGCGGCAGGCATTATTGGTTTGAGTGAACAAACCCTTAAAAAACAATGTCGAGTTGGTAAATTTGTCTTTAAAATTGTAAAAAAAGGAAAGTGTGCAAATTATTTTATTCTGTTAAAATCTCTTCCTGATTTTGTTCAAGATAAATATTTCGGAGTAAGTTTTTCGGATATTAAATACTCGGAAGCCCCAAATTGGGCGAAACAACAGGCTGAAAAGTATTTAGAAATACTGGAAAACTCTGACGGGTTAAAAGGTAACGATTTAAAGCAATTTATTGAAGAATGGAACGAATCAAATGAACCAACCTCTTATTCGTCAGTTATAAAAATGCGAAGAAGATATTTCAGGTATGGTTTAAACGGGTTGTTATCACGTCACGGGCAGCATTTAAGAGGAAGTTCCGTCCAAGATGATTATTTTGAATATTTTAAAAATTTATATCTGATTGAGAGTGCACCCTCTCTAAGAACTTGTTGGGATTTGACTTTAGGTTATGCAATAAGAGAATTTAATGCAGATAGAGAAACTTTTCCGAGCTTTATGGCTTTCAAACGCAGACTTGATAAAGAGATTCCTAAACAGGGTATTTATTTGGCACGATATGGTCAATCTGCTTGGAATAGAAGATATGGCGGGTATATAGATAGAGATTACTCAAATATAACTTGCAATGAAGTTTGGGTATCAGATCATGCACAGATTGATGTTGCTTGTTTTGACTCAGATGGAAAAGTCGTTTTCCCTTGGGTTACGGTTTGGCGAGATTACAAATCCGGTAAATGGCTCGGTTGGGTTTTGCAAACAAAAAATCCTAATTCGGATTTTATATTTCAGTCTTTTTATTATGCAGCACAAAAATTTGGTTTGCCAAAAGATGTGATTATTGACAACGGGAAAGATTACCGCTCAAAGGATTTTGCGGGCGGCAGGTCAAATTTTAAGGTTGATATCAGCAAAGGTCAAACTTCTGCAATGTTAAAGGAATTGAATGTTAATGTACATTTTGCACTTCCATATAATGCTCAAACAAAACCGGTAGAAAGGGATTTTCTAAAGATTAAAGAATTGCTCTCAAAACATTGCGTGGGTTATCGTGGTGGAAATGTCGTCGAACGTCCTGAAAAACTGGCAAACGAAATTAAAGCCGGTAAAATTATGCAATTTGAAGATTTTAAGAAAATATTTGATAATTTTATCCTGAATGTTTTAAATAAAAAGCCTTCAAACGGTAAAAATCTAAACGGAATTTGTCCTGACGAATTGTTTTACAATGAATACACCGAAAAAATCACACCGTCACGTGATGCGTTGAAACTATTTTGTATGAGGACTTCTCGTAATTTTACAATTGGGCGAAACGGTATTCAAGACAGGCAACTCAATATTACTTACTGGGCAGACTGGATGATTACAAGAACAGGTTTGAAAGTATATCTTCGTCGGGATGTTCAGGATTACAAAGAAGCGTGGGCTTTTAAGGCAGATAATGATGAGTTTGTCGGAACAGTTAAAGCAGTTAAAGCGGTTGTGGCATTACACGCAGATAAAGTTTCAAAAGAGGAGTTTAAAGAAGCATTATCAATAAAGAAACGAAATCTGAAAATTACAAAGTCTTACATCAAACAAACTCGTGAAATTCCACTTGAAGAACAATATGAAAACTATAAAGCAGCTTACAATTCCAGCAATAAAGATTATAAAAAGAGTATTAAAGTTTCAAAAATTGCCAATACTAATATGGATAAAGCTATTCAGAAAAACAAAGAGATGGAAGCATTTGGCAGACAGGATTTATCTGTATTTTTAGAAGATAATAAACAGGAAGAAAAATTGTATTTGTTTGAAACTGATAAAATTTTGGAAAAAGAGCGAATTGAAATGGAAGCAATGAGTGCGAAGGCTTTATGAAGAAAAATAAATATTTTGATAAAGCAGAAAAAATGTACGTTGAGCAGTTTATAACCGAAGTCGGAGTCGCAAAACGACTTGGGGTAAGTGATAGGACTGTTCGTCGATGGAAAGCAGAAGGTAATTGGGGTGAAAAACGAAAAGAATTTTTAAAGAAACAAACATTGACTAATTACGATATGTATCAATTAGTTCGCCAAATGCTTGATGATTTTAACGAGGATTTGGCAAATAATCAGCAAATTGATGTTTCAAGACTGAATAAATTTCTAAACATAACTGAAGAAATGGTTAAGCCAAAAACTAAAAAACTGACTTTAGAAGAATTACTCAATATTGCCATCAAAAAACAAGATACCGAAGAAGATTTCTTCAATGATGACGAAAAATGGGATTTTGATTTTTAATTTTAGCCGTTTATTGCTCCCAAATCGTCATTTGAATAAAAATATACACTCGCACAAATTAAATTCAATAGAACGCCTTTTGAACACTTTTTGAACGGGGTTTAATCGTTGTTTAAACTAAAGAATCTTTATTTCCTTCTGCTTGAATGAAAAATGCATTCAAAAAGTCAGCTTCCGCTCTTAAATTTTTAATAATCGGTGTCAAATTGTATAACTCTTCTATTTCCTGCTGTGTGGTACAGAAATAATCAGCAACAACAGCTATATTATAAACCGCCTCAGTTTTTCTGCTTAATAACTTAAATTCTTTGTCCGTAATATTAAAACCTACTTTTTCCATCTACGACCTCCTTTTCTTTAGGTGTCGTATTCATCACTCTTAAGAGAGAAGAAGTCAAGTCGGCTATGCTACATTGTATATGTTATCATTGCTATTATTATAACAATCATAAAAATGGTCATATATGTGGTTACATTTTTCTTGAAATAAATCTTTATTATATATTTCAGGCAACGTTTCATCACAAATTGTTTCAATTGCTTCTTTAACTTTTGCTCTTGTAGATTGTTTCTTACGCCAATTCAAAACTAATTTTTCTTTTTTTATAACTTTTACCAGCCTTTGCGCAGCAGCTTTTACTGTTTCAAATTCTTTTTTTGAAAGTTTTGGTTCAGGTTTAGTTAAAATATCAAGAATTGCGAGTTCTTCTTCTGTTAAATTTTCACCGAGATGGCGTTTTTCTTCTGCAGTTAAATCATTTGTTAAGGCTACTAACTGAACATACATTTGCTCCATTGTTAGCTTTCCTGCATTATATTCATCAATAATCTGCTCAAATTTTTCTTGAAAATGTTTTCTCATATCGTTAATTTTTAACATCATTGAAAGTTTAGAACTAATTGTTGATTTAAGCTTTTCTAACAATGCTCGTTGTTTTTCTTTTAAAATTCTTCGTTGCAATTCTTCAAAATCTATTTTACTTAAATCAAGTTTTTCCCCGGCTTTTATTTCATAAGATCTAAGATTTATTGATTCATTGAGCAGCTCTTCTACTTTTTGAGCAAGTTGTTTGATTTCCGTATTATCAATAGATTTAATTGTAACCTCTCTTATTTTTGCACAAAGAATTGAACAAACAAAAACCAGTTTTGCAAATCTTCTTGCTTCACTATCAGGCAAAATTGCTTTAAATAATGCTTTTAGATTTTGCGTTCCTTTTAGAAACTCCGTTTTGCCCTTTTCTGTTTCTAATATTGTATTAACAGCTTCCTCTGTTCTTTTTATACATTCTAAAGCTCTTGTATCAAATATTGTATCAACATCAATATTTTTTGAATTAAGAAAATCTTTCATTTTTGTAGCTTCTGAATCTAAAAGCTTAATCAATTCAGCTTTTGTTTCCGCTGGTTCTTCTTCTGAATCACTTCCATCAGCAGGTTCACCATATATTGCTAATGCTTTTTGTAATGCCTTAAATATGCCAATATAATCAACAATTAAACCATTGTAATTACCTAATGCAACTCTATTTGCTCTTAAAATCGTTTGCATTAGTGTATGTTCTTTTAAAATTTTATCAAGATAAAGGGTTGAAATAGTTGGGCAGTCAAAACCGGTAACCCACATTGCACAAACAAAAACCAATCTTAATTTATCTTCTTTATCCTTAAATTTAGTGGCTAAATCTTCTTTTTTCATTCTTGTTCTGTGTGGTGTAATATCAACCCCTTTTTGTTTCATTTGTTCATCTTCATTTTGAGAAGAAGAAACAACGACCGCCATATCAGTTTCTTTCATGTAATCAATTTGATTTTGCAAAACTTCTTTATTATCTTCGTTGGCTGTTGTTAGTTTGTTTTCAAGAACTTTAATATATTTATCCCATTCAACTTTAACTTTATTATACATTTTTATTGTAGTAGCTTTATCTATTGCAACATACATTGCTTTACCCATAAAACCACGATTTATAAAATGTTCAACTACATCTTTTGCTATTGCATCAAGCCTGTCTTCTCTTGTAATTACTTGATACATATTTACATATTCTTTTTCAAATTCTTCTTCTTGTTCTTCTGAAAAATCAGCAGAATCAATAATATCTTGAAGCTGTTTTTCTAAATCTTCATTTATTATCTGCATTTCAGGTATTCTGGCTTCGTAATACAAAGGAACAGTTGCAGTATCTTCTATTGACTGTTTAAATGTGTACTTACTTACATAATCACCAAACACAAGCTTTGTTTTTTCATCATCTTTCATTAAAGGTGTGCCGGTAAAAGCAATAAATTTAGCATTTGGGAGAGCTTCTCTCATATTCATTGCTAAGGTGCCATATTGTGTACGGTGTGCCTCATCAGTTATTACAATAATGTTATTTCTATCAGAAATCTGTTCAAAATTTTGTCCTTTTTTTTCTGTGCCAAATTTTTGAATCATTGTAAAAATTGTTCTATGATCTTCTTTTAATAACTGTTTTAAATGTTCTCTACTTGTAGCTTGAACATTTTGTTCTGTAATTGCTCCTGTTGAAACAAAGTTTTTATAAATTTGTTCGTCTAAATCGCATCTATCTGTAACAACAACAAAAGTCCAATTGCCTTTAATCTTTCTAAGTATTTTTTGAACAAAAAATATCATTGAAAAACTTTTTCCACTGCCTTGTGTATGCCAAAAAACACCAAGTTTTCCATCTGTATTTATTTTAAAATTTTCTATAGCAGCATTAACACCTAAAAACTGATGATTTTTTCCACAGATTTTAATCATTCCACCTTTAACTTCTTGATAAAGGGTGTAATTTTCTATAATATCTAACAAATTTTCAGGCTTGCACATACCTTTCATTAAAGTATCTGCTGAAATAATCCCCTTAGAGTCATTGTTGTCAATCTTTTTCCAATCAGAAAAATGCTCCCATTTAGATGTTATTGTACCGAATTTTGCATCCGTTCCGTTTGATACTATAATAAATGCATTGTACCAAAACACTTGAGGAATTTCTTTTTTATAGTGTGTAATATTATCATTAAAGGCATTTTCAATATGTTTATGAGTTGCTTTTAATTCGATAAATACTAAAGGTAAACCATTAACGAATAATATTAAATCAGCTCTACAGTTATACCTTTCACCTGATATTTTAAACTGTCTAATAAGCAAATATTCATTATTGCGAGGTTCTTGGAAATCAATGACTTTAACAATGTCTGTTGTATCTATTCCATTATTATCTTTAAATTGAACTTTTACACCATCTTTTAACAAAGAATAAACGTACTTATTTGCACCAATTGCAGTCTTTGTTGATAAATCTTGCGTTAATTCATAATAAGCATTATCTAAAGCTTCTTGTGGTAATTCTGGGTTTAATCGTTTAAGAGCAGTGCGAAGATTTTTGGAAAGAATTACTTCATCTGTTGTTTGTCGACCAAATGTAGAATTTTCGCCTCCAATAATTTCAGACGAGGCATCAAAAAGATTATATCCGAGTTTTTGTTCACACTCAGTCATCAAATCAAATTCAAATGCTTCTTCTGATAGTTTATGCATTAGTTGTCTCCGTCAATAATATCAAGCAAATTTTGGAATGTATACAAATTACTTCTATTTCCACTTGCTTCTCTTGTTAATTGAATAACATTTTTTTCTGTAAGTTTTTGCAAAATAGAAATTGCGGTTTTCCTGTTAGGAATATTTGCAAATTTTGAAAATGTTGTTGTTGAAAAAATTGGTTTTGAAAAAATAGTATCAAGTATATTAGCTGTATATTGAGATTTCGTTGTTTCTTGTATAATAATTTTCATATTATGTGAAAGCTCTAATATTTGATTAATTTTAGCTGTGTTAATTTTTGATTGTTCCACAATTGCATTTAAAAAGAATTTAATCCAATCTTGCCAATTATTTTCTACTGTTATATTTCTTAAATGGGTATAATATTCTTCTCTGTGAGTTTCAAAATATTCACTTAAATAGAATATTGGCTGGGCAAGATACTCTTTTGAATACAAAAATATAGGAATTAAAAGTCTGCCTAATCTTCCATTACCATCTAGAAAGGGGTGAATAATTTCAAATTGAGCATGTACAATCGCTAATTGCACAAGTAAATCTTCAAAATCAGAATTAATAAATTTTTCCCATTCATCAAGATAATCAATAATTTCATTAGGTGCAGGAGGAACAAAAGAAGCGGTTTCTATTGTTGAATTTTTAGGACCTATCCAATTTTGAATTTTTCTAAATTCTCCTCTGGCTTTATTTTCACCCCTTACTCCACTTAATAAAACCTTGTGTATATCTCTAATCATATTCAAGTGAATAAAAGGCCTTTCTTGCAATAACTCTGTAGCATAAGTCATTGCTGAACGATAATTAAGCACTTCTTGAATCTCTTGGCTTTTATATGTATTAAAATTTTCTCCTGCATCATGTTGCAAAACTTCTGTAAATGTAGCCTGCGTTCCCTCTATTTTAGATGACATTGCTGATTCTTTTGTCGTCATTGGTGCCAAAAGAATTTGAGGATTGACTAAATGACTCAATGCTCCATTATAATTAGACAATGCCGAATGGGATTTACCTATAAGAGATATAAATTGCCTAAAATCGATCTCAATATCAGCTATTTTATTAGGTTTTGAAGGTGTATATGTCATACTGTCTCCTATTAAAACAATTATACCATGAATATAATTTGCATGCAATTTTATGAATATTTTTACATACAATCAAATTTGTAAGTAACTAAAGTAACACAAATTGCTTTGCGTGTAATTTTATCATTATTTTTACATACAAGGCAAGCTTATGTTTTCATCTGTTTTGTTAAATTAGGTGAATCACTTTAAACTTTTTAAAAAATTTCCTGCTTTATTTTTTCGTTCAATATTATCTTTTATTAAAACGCAAAATAATAGTAGTTGATATAATTCATCATACCATTCTTCCAATTGAATATTATCTATATCTGAAATTTCTTTTTTATTGTCGTGCTTGATATTTAATTTATTTATTAAACCTTTAGTTTTATCAAAAAATTCTGAAAATCCATCAATTGGTTTTTTAAGCAATTTTTCATACTCTATGTATATTTTTAACAACAAACTCTGTTTTTGACTTAAATTACCTTTTAATGAGGAATGATTGTACATTAATATTGCTATAGCAGTATCTTTCGTTGATATTTCTGCAACTGAAGTTGCAGCTGGATTTTTAGGAACTAAAAGAATTTTTTCCTCTTCTTTAATATCTAGATATTCGTAATTTAAATGATCTAGTAAAATTTCAATATTCTTTTCCAGCATAACGAATTGTTGAGTCTTTTGACAATTTGGATACATTAATTTAGTATTTACCAGACTAATAATGTTTAAATAATATTCTAAGCGAACTATAATATCTTCATTTTCGAACTTATTTAAATCAATATCTAATTTTCTGCGAACTTCTTCACAATTTAAAGACGAACCACGCTGTTTCCAATTAAAAAACAACATGTTCTGTACAACAGCTTCAACATTTCCTTGCTCCTGTTGGAAAGTTAAATTATTATGAATGATTAGAAGAGCATTATTAAACAAGAAATCAATTTTGCCAATTTCTTCTTTTAGATCATATTTTTCTTCTATAATTTCAAAAATATTTTTTCTTGCCATGTTTTATATTATAAACAAAACATAAAATATTTATAAATTACGAAATCTCCATATTTTCAACATTAATTTCATCGGAGATCAAGCGTGGCAAAAGAAGATCACGGGTTTGCTTTAGAGTTTGATTTTTATAACCCAACAATGATATTTCATCAAAAATAAGTACAGCTATTTTTTTGAATAATTCCTGAATATCGGTACTTGGCACAAGTATTTGCTCGCTTTCTAAAAAGAATGTAAATTTAAAGTTAATTATACCGGTTGATTGTGTTTGATATTTTTCTATTTCTCCATTATTGTAAATATTTAACAGGTGTAAATATAATAACTCTGGCACGATTTGTTCGACATCAGTTCTTAATAACTTACAAAAACTTGCACAAATAACATTATCTTTAAATTGATTAAATAAATTTTTATTTAATAACAATGCTCTTCCGACAGGTTGTCCTTTACTGCCCCCAGATACTTCAAATACAATATCATTAGTTTGTAATAAACGAGTTTTAATATTAGAACTCGTATGATATCGTAAAGGGCAATTCTGAATATTACCTTCTCTTCCGTATGGAATATCGGTTCCACGAATAACATAGGCCCTTTCTGTATATTTTTGATCTTTTTCTTCATTACCCCAACCTCCACCAATTTTGTGTTTTAGTAATTCTCCTATTGGTTTACAATCCCAATCGGTTGGAATTATACCAAGGTTAGTTTGTTTGAAAGTCGCAACATCATGTCCTGGGAATTTGAAATCAACAAACCATTCTTTATAGATTTTTTGTGCCATTTCTTCTAAAATCTTAATGCGTTTATTGTTGTTTTCGATCAAATCATCGTAATTTGAAAGAATTTTTGCTATTTTTTCTTGAATTGCTATATTGAAGTCAGGTACATTTATTTGTTTTATTTCATCTAAATTTGATCTTTGTCTACCAGTTGCTCCTGACATACTTTTAATTGCAGGTTCCTTTACAATGGTAGAGCTAACTAAATAATATAAGTAATCAGCATTCGAAACATTTTCTTTTTCTCTAAAAATATTAAATTCCGTAGAACCAAAAGCTTTATTTTCTCCAATATATTGTGATATTTTTCCATTCTCTAGACAAGGAGTAATTTTTGCCATCAAAGTGTCTTTATTGGAAAATTTAGAAAAACTACCATTAAATATTTTTTTTTGTTTTGAAAAAACGTATCTATCTCCTGGAGTTAAATCAGCCATTTCTATAAATTCATATTCTTCATTGCGATTCAACTGTTCTGCTGGATTGATATAACAAAAATCATTTAATTTCATTTTACCCCCAGACTTAACAATTCTTTAATATTATGTGCAATATTGTTTTCGAGGTCTTTTGCTTCTTTATTTAACTTTTCAAGTTCAGAATTTAATTCTTGGAGTTTTTCTTCAAAAACATAGTTTTCTTCTTCGGTTTCTGCCACCCCGACATATCGACCGGCATTCAAACTCCAACCTTGTTTTTCTATTTCTTCAATGGTTGCGACTTTGCACAAGCCTTTAACATCTTGATACTTTTCATTAGGGAAGTTTTCTAATATTAATTTTTTACTACCCCACTTATAATCAGGTTTTTCACCACGATAAAGTTTTACAATATTTGTAATAAATTCTATCTGTTCATCAGTAAATTCTCTGTGTGCTCTATCAATTTGATTATAAATTCCTCTTACGTCAAGAAAAAGAACCTTATCTTTTCTGTCTGTATTTTTCTTTCCTTTATCTAAAAACCAAAGAGTACAAGGTAAGGTTACGTTGTGAAACATATTACTTCCCACGGATATCATAACATCAACTGCGTTATCTTTAATAATTTTTTCTCTTATAGCTTGTTCAGTTTGTCTTGCATCGCTTGCAGAGTTTGGCATTACAAAACCAGCACGTGCGTTTTCGCCATCTTTCGGAGTCTTTAATGCTGAGTAAAACATCTGTATCCATAAATAATTCGCATTATCAGCTTTTGGTAAACCAAACGGAAATCTTTTATCTCCTTTTAGTCTTTCTTTATCTACACCATCAACATTGAATGGAGGATTAGCAAGTACGAAATTATATTTCCCAACCGAATCAAAAACATCGTCATAAAAACTATTTGCTTGCTTTACATCACCTTCAAGTCCATGCACAGCAAGGTTCATCTTGCACCATCTGACTGTTTCTTCTGTTTTTTCTTGTCCTTCTACCGTAATTAAATCGTTGACAGACTTATCTTCATCTTTATTCTCTCTTTTGGCAAATTCGGCAGTTTGGACAAACATACCACCTGAACCGCAGGCTGGGTCATATACATTACCATGGAATGGTTTCATAATTTCAACAAGCAATTTTACTAAACAAGTCGGAGTATAGAATTCTCCGCCTTTTTGACCTTCTGAACTAGCAAATTTGCCCAAGAAAAATTCGTAAACTTTACCAAATACATCCCCATTTTCTCTATCAAAATCTACATCAGCAAATACTTTCATTGTAGCAACTAACAAATCATCAGGAATCCTCGCATAACCTTTTGGCAAAACACCTTTTAAGATAGGATTTTCATCTTCAATTAATGACATTGCCTCATTTAACGCTTTTGCAATACTCTCACTTTCCGGCAAGTTTAATAAATAGTTAAAAGATGCTTTTTCCGGTACAAACAGAATCCCTCGTGCTTGATAAGCATTTTTCTCATCAAAAGCTCGTCGAGATGAAGTTTTTAATTTTTCTATTTCAGGTTTAGCTTTTTGAAATCTATAATCTGCAAAGCGTAAAAATATCAATCCCAATACCGGAGTAGAAAATTCATTATATTTTAAACTTGAATTTGCACGTAAATCATCAGCGGTCTTCCAAAGTTTATTCTGAAAATCTTTTATATTAAAAGTCATAATTCACCTCATTTTACAATAAATATATTAAGAAACATTAAGCATGTAAATACAGTATTTAACGGAATTTCTTATGCTACAATAACTATATGAAAGCAATAAATTTAAAAAGTCTCGTCGAAATATACGAACACAATAAATTAACTCATTGTATAAAAGATAAGAGTTTTAATTTTTGTGGTAACGAAATTAAAATTGTTGATATTGAATCTTTGGAGAAATTTATATTACAAGCACAATCATATAAAATTTCAATTGAAAACTTTAATAACTTTTATTTCGGCTATTCTATTCCTCAAATAGGAAAAGAATTTGATTTATTACGATTTAGTGATAGTAGTGTTCTGAATATAGAGTTAAAAAGTGAACATACAGAAAAAATTCAAAACCAACTTATTAAAAATAAATATTATTTAAATTTTTTAAATAAGCAAATGTATTTATATACATATGTTGCACAAGATAACACTATATGGAAACTAGATGATAATAATGAACTTAAACAATGTGATTTTCAAAAAGTTATCACTGTTTTAAAAGAACAAACAAAAAATAATATAATAACAGATAACCCCGATAAAATATTTATTCCTAGTAATTATTTAATATCACCATTTAACAAAACACAAGAATTTATCAGTGGAGAATATTTTTTAACTAATGAACAGGAAGAGATTGAGAAAAAAATAGAAAAAAGCATTAATAATGGTCATAAATACTTTTTGATTACGGGTGAAGCTGGGAGTGGTAAAACATTATTAACTTATAGTATAGTAAAAAAATATATGAAAACTGGGCATAAGGTTTCTCTTATTCATGTAGGGAACTTAAATAACGGACATATTACCCTATGTGAAGATTTTAAATGGAATATTTGTCCAATAAAGAATTGGAAAGCGATTTTTGAAAATACTCCTCCAGATATTGTTGTTATTGATGAAGTGCAACGAATGAATAATAAAAAGCAATTTGATGAAATTATATCAAATATTTCAAAAAATAATTCTATACTTATAATGAGTGGGGATAAAAAACAAACACTAAATAATAACGAGGGGTGGGCTATTGATGTTTCTAATGTAACCAAATTTCAATTAACTGGAAAAATAAGAACGAATAAGGATCTAGCAAATTTTATCATAGTCTTATTAGATTTAAAAAGAAAGCACCATATAAAAGTTTCAGATCAAAATATTAACATAACATTTTTTAATAACATACAAGAGGCTAAACAATATATACAATCAAAAAAGGATTATTCTTATATATCATATACTCCAAATACCGGCTTTTATTCGCCTTTGTGCGATGCACACAAATATGATTTTTCTACCATAGGGACTTCTCATCAAGTTATAGGACAAGAATTTGAAAATGTAATAACAGTTTTGGATTCCCATTTTTATTACGATGAAGATGATATATTAAAAGCAAGAAAAATTACTCATAATCCATACTCTCCTTTAAAAATGTTTTTTCAGCAAATTACTCGCGCAATAAACAAATTAGAAATTGTTGTAGTTGGGAATATAGAATTGTATAATAAAATAGTGCAAATTTTTGAATAGAAAATTTAGTTTATATTTATAAATTTCAAATACTCGTTTTTACTGTTACAAATAATCATCTAGAGTGTTACTTTACAAGCAATTGACAAACTGCTCCTACAAACTATTGTTTTCGATAAACATATTCCATAACTTTTTTTAAACCGAAATTATTTAAAAATATTTCAAGCGGAATATCTGCATCGTCGGCTAAACCAAAGGTAAGGAGACTGCCTTCTTTAAGTTTGGAAGAATCGTTATTTATATTTTTTTTGCTAATGCTAATATTTAAGATATTGTTTAAAATAATTATCAAGTTTTTCAAGCGCCTGCCCCATATACTCAGGAACATCGTATAAATCAACATGGGTTGCATTTTTTATTACAAAAAGTTCTTTAGGTTCTGTGGCTTTTGAATAAGCATCATCGCTAAAGTATTTTGAAACAGCGTTTTCTCCAACGATAAACAAAACAGGTCTTGGTGAAATCGTTTCAATTTGAGCGAACGGAAAGAAATTCATCATAGGCGCTAAACTTGTATAAGAATACCAGCCGTTTGAATTCGGGTGTAATCCTCGTTCGGGATTTTCATAATATTCTATAAATTCACGCGCATATTTAGGAGTAGTTTCATCCACTTTTATCGGTAATGCTCTAATATCTTTTCGTTTTTCGCCTCTGAATTCACGTGTTCTTTGCTTTCCGATTTCATCAAGCGTTTTCATTCTGGCTTCATAAGATAAAGTATCGCCGACACCTTGTCTTCTTGCTCTGCCCATATCGTACATACTGACAGTTGCAAGTGCTTTTATACGATGGTCAATTTGAGCGGCGCTGACTGCATAACCGCCGCCACCGCAAATTCCGACAACCCCGATTTTATCTTCATCAACAAGAGGATAATTACTCATAAAATCTACTGCTGCACTGTAATCCTCAACTCTTATTTCAGGAACTTCTATTTTGCGCGGTGTACCTCCGCTTTCACCATAAAAAGAGGCATCAAAAGCCAGCGTAATATAACCTTTTTCAGCAAGTTTTTGTGCATACAATCCTGCGGTTTGTTCTTTTACTCCGCCAAACGGATGCCCAACAATTATTGCAGGATATTTTTTTGTTTTGTCCAAATTTTTTGGTGTGTATAAATTTCCGACAACTGTTATTTCAATTCTGTTTTTGAATTTTACTTTTTTTACAGTAACATTTTCACTTGATTTAGGTGGCGCATAAGCAAACGTTTTTACAACGCCAAACATTATACAAGTTAACAATGAAATTCCTAATATTACAAAACTTTTCATTTCTTTCCTTTCTCAAATCCCAATTTATTCAGCCATTTTGTTATTTGAGAATCTGTGTTTGAATCTCCGTTTTCATAAACAACGAGCGGTTCAAGAACCTTTGCACCTGTTGCAAATTTGCCCATATTTTCCGCAATAGTGTATTTACCGCCACCGCCGTGTGTTATAAATGGAATTATAGTTTTACCTTCAAAATTGTTTTCAGATAAGAATGTTTTAACGGCAGGTGCCATTTCGTACCACCAGGCAGGTGTGCCGACAAAAATAACATCATATCCTGAAACATCCCCGTTGTCTTTAAGTTCGGGTTTTGTGCCTTCTTCATGTTGTTTTTTAGCAACTCCGTAAGCTGCTTCATTATAATCCTCGGGATAAGGAACAGCCGTTTCTATTCTGAACATGTCTCCGCCAACTTGAGCATTAATTTTTTCGGCAATAAATTTTGTATTACCGCCCCAAGAAAAATATGTTATTAATATTTTTTTATTACTCATAATATCTCCTCGTTTGTTTTGTGTAACTGCGTATGTGATTCCTGTGCAAATGAAAATAATTAAAACAATAATTAATAGTAAATTCTTCATTAAAAATCCTTTTTAGTGTATAAAATTAGTAAAAGTAACATCTTCTTGTTTTGGAGGTTCTATTCCTAATTTT
This sequence comes from uncultured bacterium, assembly GCA_948433295.1. Lineage (GTDB taxonomy): Bacteria > Cyanobacteriota > Vampirovibrionia > Gastranaerophilales > Gastranaerophilaceae > Scatousia. The sequence continues at coordinate 26,530 of CAOJDT010000001.1, read as the reverse complement.
TTGCCGGCTTCAATACATTTTAGGTAATACGCCATATTACGGGCAAGGAATCGCATATTTTGTAATCCTTCAATATCTTGTTTGACATCATCAGGACATTGCCCGTGAACCATATTCCAATATCTTCCGGAAATTATCGGCATTTGAGTAATAGTAAAATATCTGTTTAATTGGTCGAGGGTTGCAGTTGTACCGGCACGTCTTGCGCTTACTATTGCAGCACCGGGTTTATGCAAAAAGATATTTCCTCTGCCTGACATAAAAGCAGTAAAGAAAGCTCTGTTTAAAAATGAAACAGCACCACCTGCAGCCGCAGCATAATATACAGGAGAACCTAAAACAAATGCGTCAAAATCTTTTGCATATTCAAGGAATTCATTAACACCGTCGTCAATAACGCATTTGCCAATTTTAGCACAAGCCCTGCAGGCACGACATGGCGCAATTGGTTTTGTTCCAATATGATATATTTCAGCATCAACACCTTCTTCTTTCAGTGTTTTTTCGATTTCGTTAAGTGCCGTATATGTACAACCATCTTTATGTGGTGAACCATTAAACAGTAATACTTTCATTTATAACTCCTTATTTTTAAATTTTTCTGCATCCAAATATTTAATCACTTTAGCGGGATTTCCAACAACAGCTGCATTATCGGGAACATCTTTTGTTACGACGGCTCCAGCACCAACAACAGCATTTTCTCCTATTGTTACACCCGGTAAAATTGTTACATTAACTCCTATCCAGACATTCTTCTTTATATGAACAGGTTTACAGGTAATTACGGCTCTATCATACATGTCATGATTGTTGGTTGCAATTACACAGTTTAAAGAAATCATGGTATTATCTTCTATTGTTAAACCGCCTGCTGACATACATTGAAAGCCATTCATTATAACAACATTTTTGCCAATTTTTATTTTGTTTGCCAAAATTGTATAAATTGGTGGGTTTATAACTGTATTTTCGCCCAGTGTGTTGTTAAACAGTTCATCAATAAGTTTTTTGCATTCAGGCGTTGTCGGCATTGTATTATTAATTTTAAAACAAAGTTCGGAACTCCTTTTTATTTCTTTATTCCGTTCCTCATTCGGTAATCTTAAATCAATTCTGACTTCTTGCATATATAACCTCTTTTATTTTAATTTATTGTATTCTTCGTCACTAACTTCTTCCAGCCACTCGGTAGCTGCGTTTTCTGCAGGAACAGCTATGGCAACATGAGCAAACCAACTGTCAGGAGCCGCTCCATGCCAATGTTTTACTTCGGCAGGAATATTCACAACATCCCCGGTTTTTAATTCTTGAGCAGGTTTGCCCCATTCCTGATAGTATCCTCTTCCTGATGTTACAAGAAGAATTTGACCGCCTTTGTGATGAATATGCCAATTGTTACGACAACCCGGTTCGAAAGTAACATTTGCAGTGTTTACACCATCTGTTGTTAATGGATGTAAGTAACTTTGACCTTTGAAATATTGAGCGTAAGCATCATTTTTTACTCCGATATTAAAAGCACCGCTTCTTGCTTCTTTCGTTAAATCAAGGATTTTGGCGATTTGTTCATCTGTTAAACCTGTATTTTTTCCGCATTTGATATGTGATTTTAATTGAGATTCAACCCCTTGCATTGACGAAAGAGCCGAAATTGTTGCAATTTCGCGTTCCTGATATGTTAATACGCCGAGCGCAAAAATATCCGCAAAGAGATGTTCTTTTAAATATTGGTCAATTGCAGGTGCAAATTCAAAAACTCCGCCTTGAATATGGTTTCCTGTCAGTTCGACCTGGACTTTATCTCCATAGGCAAATTTATCTGTATTTTTGGGCAGAACTTTTCCTGCTTTTCCGTTTTTAATATCTTTTCTTGATTCAGCGACTTTTTTGAATGTTGTCAAGGCATTAAGGCTTCTCGGAAATCCACAATAAGCATACATTTGAACAAGAATTTCTTTGATTTCGTTTGCTGTCATTTTGTCATCAAGAGCCTTATTAAGTGCTTTTTCAAGATTTTCCATATCTCCGCGTGCAGTATAAGATGAAATCATTATTATATCTTGCTGTTTTATATTTAAAACATCCTGTGCCATTGTTTTACCTCCAATATTTAAAATAAAAATTGCCAATACAATAACTAATAAAAAATTTTTCATATTTCAAATTCTCCTAATAACTCACTTTATATTATTTACATATTTTTAAAATTTTGTAAGACCTAATTCTATCTTTTTCTTATCTGATTCTCTCATATTTGTACTATAATTTTTTTATGAACAGATTGGAACAAATTAAAGAAAAAATTATTAAACTTTATAATGAACCAGGATATTACAATACTTCGATTAAAGGGTTTAAAATTTCAAAAAGAGAAGAGCCGTCAGAACTGAAAAAATGTTTTTATACTCCGCTTGCGATTTTGCTTTTGCAGGGAAGTAAACAAACAATTTTCGGGGACAGAGAATTTACTTTCGGAGCCGGACAATATATTGTGTGTTCGGTTGATATCCCTTTGATGAGCAGGATTAAAGATGCAACCAAAGAAAATCCATGCATAGGGCTTGTTGTTGAGCTGGATTCTTATCTGATTTCTCAATTAATGACTGAAATGGAGTTAATTGAGCCTGAATGTAATAAAAATCAAACTTGTTTTGCGGGAGCTGATGCCGATGAAGATTTAATAAATGCTTTTATCAGACTTGCAGAATTATTAGAACAACCCGAAGGGAAACAGAAAATATTAGCACCGATGATTTTGAAAGAAATCCATTATTTATTGCTCTCAGGACCACTTGGAAATTTAATCAAAGCTGCAAATACAAAAGGAAATCAGTATAATCAGATAGCAGGTGCAATAAATTTATTAAAAGAAAACTACAAAGAAAAAATCAATATGGATGAACTGGCTAAAAGTTTAAATCTTGCGACATCTTCTTTTTATCGACATTTTAAAAAAGTTACAACAATTTCACCTTTACAGTATCAAAAACAATTAAGATTATATGAAGCCCAAAGGCTCATGATTTCAGGCGAGCACAACGCCGAATCCGCAAGTTATCTTGTCGGTTATGAAAGTCCGACGCAATTTAGTAGAGAGTATAAAAAAATGTTCGGTAATCCTCCGAAAACCGATATTAAAAATTTGGTTAATGCTTGATTATTTCCAGGAAATCAAATAAATTTTAAGGCAAAAGTTAATATTAAGGTTTATAAAACTTTTGTCAAAAATAATTGTACAACAGGCTTATTTTTTTTAACGAATGTTGGAATTAACATTTTTATATGAAAAAATGGATTAGTGAAAAACACGATGGTCTCAATCTTGTTGTAGGGGCAGGTATTTCCGGAGCCGTAATTGCTGAAAGACTTGCAAATGCCCTGGGCGAAAAGGTTATTGTTGTAGACAAGAAAAAGCATTTTGCGGGAATTTGTTATGATTATGTTGATAAAAACGGTATTTTAATTCATAAATACGGTTCTCATATTTTTCATACAGACAACAGAAAAGTATGGGATTACGTAAAACAATTTTCGGAATTTAATTCATATATTCATAAGAGCAGTGTAGCTGTTGAGGGTAAAGAGGTAAGTTTTCCGTTAAATATTGACGCGCTTTATGACTTGTTTCCGCAGAGTTTTGCCGTAAGGCTTGAACATAAGCTTCTTGAGAATTTTAAATATAACTCTGTTGTCGGGATTTGTACTTTAACTGCATTTAACGATGATGATTTTGAGTTTCTTGCGGAGTATATTTATGAAAATTTTGGCGAAGTTGCCGAAATTCGAATAAACAGAGATTCAAGAATGTTTAATGATAAATTTCAGGGGATTCCGTCGCAAGGTTATTCCGTTCTTGTTGAAAATATGCTTAAAAATCATAATATAGAAGTCTGTCTTAACACGGATTACAAATATATGATTCATAAAGATTTTAAGCGAATTTTTTTTACGGGTTCAATTGACGAATTTTTTAATTATAAATTCGGAATGCTTCCTTATGACAGTATAGAATTTCAGATTGAGGAATATGATTGTGAAAATTATCAGTCTGCCGGAGTGGTCAATTATCCGTGCACACAGGATTTTGAACGTATACATGAATTTAAGCATTACTCAAAGTCACGTATTAATGGAACAGTAATTGCAAAGGAATACCGAAGGGAATATGTTTATGGCGAAAATGACAGAATCTATCCTGTGTGTAAGGATGAAAATTTGAAGCTTTACAGAGAATATTCGGCTTATGCCACAGCCTATAAAAATTTGTATTTTCTCGGAAGACTTGGAAGGTATAAAAATCTAAAAATGGATGAGGCGATTTTTGAAGCGCTTGATTTGTTTGAAAATGTTATTGAAAAGAAAGCTAAAATCGAAATAAAGGAGAATATATGACACAAAAACCAGAATTAGAAAATATTTCGGAATCTTTTATTGAAAAACTTTCTGCTAAAGGCGGAAAACCACTTTATGAAATGACTCCTGATGAGGCAAGAAAGTTTCTCGTTGAATTACAAAGAGAAACTCATAGAGAGATTTCTGCAGCAATTGCGGATTTAGAACTTCATACACAAACAGCGGGGACTGTCAGTATAAGACTTGTAAGACCGGAAAACTATAATGTAACTCTGCCCGTAATACTTTATCTGCATGGGGGCGGATGGATTCTCGGAGACAAAGAAACTCATGATATGCTTATCCGTAAGCTTTCAGTATGCACCAATTCTGTTGTTGTATTCGTGGATTATTCCCGTTCGCCCGAAGCTGTTTATCCTACAGCATTAAATCAGTCTTATGCGGTTCTTGAATATCTTTATGAAAATCCTGAAGAGTTTAATATTGATTCTGACAGAATAGTCGTTGCAGGAGACAGTGCAGGCGGCAATTTGGCAACTGCGACTGCATTGAGAGCATTGCGTGAAAAGGGACCTAAAATTTTATTTCAGGCACTCTTGTATCCCGTAACCGATGCTAATATGGATTCGGAATCTTATAAACTATACAAAGACGGACCTTGGCTTACGAAAAAAGCCATGGAATGGTTCTGGAATGCTTATCTTCCTGATAAAAGTTATAAAAATGATTTGTATGTATCTCCGGCATGTGCTTGTGTTGAAGATTTGGCGGGATTGCCTGACACTCTTATTATTACAGATGAAAACGATGTTTTGCGTGATGAAGGCGAAGCTTATGCTGCCAAACTTGACGAAGCAGGCGTTGATGTAATTAGTGTTCGTGTTAATCTTGCACATCACGATTTTATGATGTTAAATGCTTTACAGGATTCAAATGCAACAAAAGGTGCTTTTGCGTTGTTATGTAAAATTTTAACACATAAAATGCACAATTAATCCATATATTCCGAAATGATTTCTGCCGCCTCGCCGATTAACCGTTCGCAAGGACGGGAGGCGTAATATTCGGGTGTTCTTGCCGACGGGATAGGATTATCATCGGCGTCAACACCGAGTAATTCGCGGCAGATAATTGTTTCGTTCTTATCTTTGAATCTTTTTGCAAGTTCTTGAATTCTTGCATAATGTTCGGCTTTGACATCCATATTATCAGGTTCGGTATAGCCGTATTTTAATCCTGCAATCATAAATATTGCACTTACAGCACCGCATACCTCTCGCATTCTTCCCATTCCTCCACCGAAAGAAGATGAAAGTTTTAACGCTGTATCAAAATCCATGCCCAGTTCTTCTGCAAAAGTGCAAAATACTGATTGTGCACAGTTGTAACCCTCTCTAAATAAGTTCATAGCTTTTTCGGAATGTTTATTCATAAATATATTATACTATGAAAAAATTGTTGAAATTTATTGAAAAATAGTTTATAATAAATACTGTAATTTATGAAAAGGAGAGTTACATGTCAAAATCACTAACCACAGTTGTTTTCGGGGGGGGGGGCAGGTCTTTTAAGCTCTCCGTTTAAATTTTTACATCATAATATAAATGCATTTAATATAACATCAGATGTTACGGGCGTAACTCATTGTAACCTATTTCGTAAAAAAGCCTTTACTCTGGCAGAGGTATTGATTACCTTGGGCATAATCGGAATAGTGGCTGCAATGACAATGCCGTCGTTAATTGCTAAATATCAAAAACAACAAACACTTACGCAATTAAAAAAAGCTTATTCTGAAATAAATCAAGCAATCAGGATTTCCGAAAGTTCCTACGGAACTCTGGATTCTTGGGATTTTAGAAATATTGATGATGCTGATGAAAGAGACATATACTTTGGTGAAAATTATATGTTTCCGAATATTAAAACTGTAAAAAAATGCCTTCCATCTTCTTCAGAATGTTGGACAGATAAGATTTATACAATAAAAGGTACTGAAACTTCAATTAATGTTAAAGGTATGTCTTTTCTAACATCTTCTGGGTATTCTGTTTATTATTGGCTTCATAGAACTGGAAATGGCGGATGGTTTTATATAGATATTAACGGACCTAAAAAGCCTAACACTATAGGTAAAGATATCTTTCCGTTTCTTATGAGTTGGGGAGATGCAGGACGACCAACTGCTACGGAATGTATTAAAAAACTCGGTTTTTTCCCGAAAGGTTTAGATTGTCATCCTGCTCCGTCACGTGAAGCTTTAATGTCCGGTATTGGAAGCAACATTGATGTGCCTTCATTTGCCTGTGAGACCGGTACAGGCGGATACTGCGGTGCTGTAATAATGATTGACGGTTGGACGTTAAAAAAAGATTACCCTTGGTAATTTGTTTATGATAAAATCGGCTTATGGAAGTAATATTCAATCCTGTAGTCGTATCGGTAATTTTACTATGTATACTTTGCGTATGTCGTATTAACGTGCTTTTGGCAATAATAATTTCTGCTATAACGGCAGGTATTGTCAGCGGGTTACCGATTGATAAAATTATGGAGACTTTTATTTCCGGTATGGGCGGAAATTCCGAAACCGCACTCAGTTATATTCTTCTGGGAACCTTTGCTGCGGCAATGACGCACACGGGGCTGGCTACAATTCTTGCAAGAAAAATCGCGAATATTATAAAAGATAAAAAGTTTATGCTTCTTGCGATTTTGACAGGTATAGCTATGCTTTCGCAAAACTTAATTCCGGTGCATATTGCATTTATACCGATACTGATTCCGCCCTTGCTGCATGTGATGAATAAACTTAAACTAGACAGGCGTGCGGCTGCATGCGCGCTGGCGTTTGGCTTAAAGGCTCCGTACATTATGATTCCTGCGGGTTTCGGGTTAATATTTCAGGGCTTAATTGCTGAGAATATGACGCTTAACGGCATGGATGTTTTAAAAAGTGATGTTTGGAAGTCTACCTGGATTCTCGGGCTTGGAATGTTTGTCGGGCTTATGGTTGCAGTGTTGATTTCTTATAGAAAACCTCGAGAGTATAATGATATTCAGCCTGTTGAAAATGAACTTGAAAAAGAAGATGCGGAATCCTTAAAACTCAATAAAAACCATTACATAACTTTAATCGGTGCGTTTGCAACATTAATCGTACAATTATGGACAAAATCACTTCCGCTCGGTGCGCTTGTGGGATTGGGAATTGTTTTTGGCGGCGGTGCCGTGAGCCACAGAAAAATGGATAAACTTATTAACGAAGGCATAGGTTTAATGGGCTATGTTGCCTTTGTAATGCTTGTGGCGGCAGGGTTTGCTCTTGTATTGAAATCAACCGGAGGAATTGAGGTTCTTGTTCAATCCATAATTCCATTCATGCAGAACAGCAGATTCATTGCCGTAAGTTTAATGCTTTTTCTCGGGTTGTTTATAACAATGGGAATCGGAACTTCGTTCGGCACAATTCCTATACTTGCTGTGTTGTTTATTCCTGTTTGCGCGCATTTAGGATTTTCACCCGCTGCAACGGTTGTAATTCTTGCGGCAGCGGCGGCGCTTGGTGATGCGGGTTCTCCTGCGTCTGATACGACACTGGGTCCTACTGCTGGTTTAAACGCGGACGGTCAGCATAATCATATTACAGATACCTGTATCCCGACTTTTTTGCATTTTAATATCCCTTTGATTATTTTTGCGATACTTGCGGCGTATTTGTTCTAGGTGTATGTCAAATCCTAACCGGTACGTCATTCTGAACTTGTTTCAGAATCTCTTTTATCCCAGATAAATTTAGGATAAAAGGATTTGTACAAGATATTACACAATTTCAAGGTTTCTCGTAGAAAATCCCGCGATTAAATTTTTAATCCCCTCTGATTGAACTTTACATTTTAATTTTCCCTCAGGGTATTTGCTGTAATGAAGAGCCGAAGTTACCAGTAATATTTTTGATGCGTCAAAAATGTTCAGGCAGGATATGTCAATCCCCATTTCTTTGCAATCGGATTCGTTTATGTATGTCTCTATTCGTTCAAGAATTTCCGCCGAATTGTGTTTTTTAAAACTCATAAATTTCATAGTTTTTTCGACGTCAAAATGATAATAAAATTTAATGTATTGACCTTATTTCATTCTTTTAGTGTATAATAATTTTTAAAACGAGGTGGAAATATGATGACTACAACAAGAATTAATGAATTGGCTAAAGAAGTTTTTGATATTGAAGCTAAGTCTATTATGAGACTGAAAGATAATATCGGTGATAATTTTGACAAAGCCATAGATATACTTTTCAATTGCCGCGGCAGAGTAATCGTTACAGGCATGGGGAAATCAGGTTTAATCGGGAAAAAGATTGCGGCAACGCTTTCTTCTACAGGAACTCCTTCATACTTCCTTCACCCTGCGGAAAGTACTCACGGTGACAGCGGTATTATTACAAAAGACGATGTTATTATCGCTATTTCCAATAGCGGCGAAACTCAGGAACTTTTGAACCTTCTTCCTCTGATTAAGCGTTTTGGCGTTTCTATGATTGGTATGACAGGAAAAATGGAATCAACGCTCGCTCAGGCGTCTGATGTTGTTCTGGATATTTCCGTTGAAAGAGAAGCTTGTCCTTTGAATAAAGCTCCTACTGCCTCAACTACCGCAACTCTGGCAATGGGTGATGCGCTCGCGGTTTGTTTGTTAGAAAAACGCGGATTTACGGAAGAAGATTTTCTTGTTTTCCACCCGTCAGGTGCGCTCGGCAAAGGTTTCTTGTACAGAGTTTCAGACTTAATGAAGACAGAAGATTTGCCTGTTGCTCACGAAAGCGACAGCTTCGGTAAAGTTGTTGAAATTATTTCAAGTCACAAGCTCGGTATGGCAATGATTCTTGATTTAAATGGAAAACTTTCGGGGGTTCTCACCGATGGTGATATCAGAAGAACTCTTATGAAATACGGAAATCCTTCAAACCTCGTTATAAAAGACGTTATGACGGTTGAACCGAAAAGGATTACCGCAAATTCATACGGTGCAAGCGCGCTTAACCTTATGGAAAAATATTCCATTACAGCTCTTGCGGTTGTTGACGAAAACAACAAACCTGTCGGAGTTATACATATTCACGATTTATTAAAAGCAGGAGTAGCATAATGAGTATAAAATTAGCAGCATTTGATGTTGATGGTGTAATGACAGACGGAAGCATTACTTATGACGAAAACGGCGTGGAATACAAAACTTTTAACGCTAAAGACGGTCACGGACTTTCACAATTAAGCAAAGAGGGTGTAATTACCGCTATTATTACGGGAAGAAATTGTCATGCAGTAGACAGACGCGCAAAAGATTTAAACATTATGGAAGTTCATCAGGGAGTAACTGACAAGGCTCAGGTTATGGAAGAACTTTTACAAAAATATAATCTGACCCATGACCAGATTGCTTATATGGGTGACGATATTCCCGATATCTGTATTCTTGAAAAAGCCGGACTTGCAGGTTGTCCGAAAGACGCGGTTCAAGAAGTCAAAGACATCGTTAATTTTGAATCCGAAAAAAACGGCGGCTGCGGTGCAGTTCGTGAATTCTGTGATTGTATTTTGAGACTTAACCGTAACTAAGGAGAGATTATGTACGAAATTAAAACTCAAGCTTTTTTCTCAGCAGCCCACCATTTGTTGAATTATGAGGGCGAATGCGAAAATCAGCACGGGCATAACTGGATGGTTGAAGCTTTTGTTAAAGGTGAAACACTTGATAAAAGTAATATTTTGATTGATTATAAAGTCCTTAAACGTGAACTTAATGCGGTTTTGGATTTGCTTGATCATAAAGATATCAACGAACTTCCGGATTTTAAAGACGAAAGTCCGTCAAGTGAAATGATTGCTGCTTTTATTTATAGCAAATTAAAAGAAAAAATCGTTCAGCTCAGCAAAATTACTGTTTGGGAAACTCAAACTTCATGCTGCAGTTATTTTGAAGAAGACTAGTTTGAAATAATCGAGAAAGAAAATGAATTTAATACAGGCGATATTAATGGGAATAGTTCAGGGCTTGAGTGAGTTTTTACCGATTTCAAGTTCTGCGCATCTTGTTTTTACTTCAAATTTTTATAAAGTGTTTGCGAATGTTCCGATACAAGAACAATCTTCACAGGAAGTGTTCTTTGATATAATGGTGCATTTGGGAACTTTGATTGCAGTATTGATTTTCTTTCGTAAAGATATAATGAATATTTTGAGCGCCTTTGTTCATGCTCTGAAGACAAAAGATTGGTCGGATAATGAGGCAAAACTGGGACTTTATATAATTCTTGGTACAGTATTAACTCTTGCGGTTGCACTCCCATTCCATGATTTTGCCGAACGACTTGTTTTTTCGCCTTCAATTGTTGGAGTTTTGCTATTTATAACAGGTTTTGTTCTTTTATACAGTGAATATGTATCAAAGCATGTTGCGGCTAAAAAAGATAATATCGACTTGAAAACTTCGATTTTAATGGGACTTGCGCAGGGGCTTGCCGCACTTCCGGGGTTTTCGCGTTCGGGCTGGACAATAGCAACGGGATTGTTTGCAGGGTTGGACAGAACAAGTGCCGCAAGATATTCTTTCCTGTTGAGTATTCCCATAATTCTCGGGGCTTCAATGGTTTATCCTTTTGTAAAACTTGATTTTCACGAAGTTGCGACTTTTAATTGGACGGCAATTCTAGTTGGTACACTTGTTTCCGGTGTTGTGGGATATTTGTGTATAAAATATTTTATGAAATTTATTTCAAAATTTTCACTTGCATTTTTCGGATATTATTGTATTCTGGCAGGAATTTTTACTTCAATTTTCTTTTATATTTATAAATAATGGTATTTCAGTATAAGTTTACATCTAATAAGAACTATATGTCACCCTGAATTTGTTTCAGGGTCTCATAATAAGGAGATGCTGAAACAAGTTCGGCATGACGATATTACAATATCAAATGTAAACTTATACTGAAGTTTCTAAATAATCATCTTGAAATCAAAAAGTGTTTTTGTTAAACTTAAGGTGTCAAAATTCTGCTTTTTCATAATTTTCTTTGGGGAATATTTAATTTACTTTTAATGTAAAAAAATGTAAACTAAACTGTACGAAGTGGCAAAAAATTTTTTTGACAAGCCTTAAAATACCAGACTAATTGCGTGTGGAGAAAAAATGATATTACCGATTACAAATCGAAATAGCGTCCTGAAATTTTCGTCAAACAAACGTGAGGAAAATTCTGACAACGGCGAAGAGAACAAGCTTCCTTATACCCACGACACAGTTTTGAAAAATAATTTTTCAAACCGTATGCGTATAGGAATAGACAAGCTGACAAACGCTATGACCGTTTATCCCGCAAAAGGTTTAAAAGGGAGCAAAAACGCGAATTTTTATGAATTTTTAACAATGGGGAACGTTCCGTATTTGGTTGGAAGCGCAATGCTTATGGCAGTATTTAATACTGCAAACAAATATTACATGCCTTTTGACAAAAAAGCCGCTTCTTCTCTCGGGAAACGTCTTGCGCTAGGCGTTGTTTTCTACGGACTCGCAAAAAATATCTCAAAAAATTTCATTACTCAGCCTGTAAAATGGATGACAGGTGTTGATACAGAACAACCTTACGCAAAAGTACAGTATGAACTTCCTGAAAGTATTAATGATACGGATATTACGAGTATTGAATATCATAAAGTTTCAGAAAGTGCTGATTTTATCCGATATGATTTGATGTACGGAAAAGAGGATAACGCTAAAACACGCAACGAACCTTATGACAAAATAGCAAAAAAACTCGGACTCGGACAAAATCTTAACGATTCCGATCAGGAAGCAAAACCAAGAATCAGAGAAATTGTAATTAAATCCGCAACCGCAAAAAATATAATTTCATATCTATGGGCAGCAACAGGTGTAGGGCTTGCAGTTCAACAATGTTGGGACAAGTTCTTTAATGTAGCTACATTGAAGTTCTGGCAAGGTGAAAAATTTGCAAAATCAGCCCTGACATTTGTCAAAACTCTCGGCAAAAGTGCCGCTGATTTTTACAAAGGAGAAGGCACCGGTATGAGTAAATATGCAGGAAAGGCGCTTCTGGGTGCCGCTGTATTGAGTACGGTTGCAGGGGTAGTTAACGTAATGACAAGCGATATAAAACCGTCAAAACTGGATTCGGCTGATATTATCGAAAAGTCAAGAAAGTATGTGGTGAACTAGTATGGTAAATATGATTCAATCCTACATGCAAAATTATAATAAACCTCAGCCTCAAACAAATAAAATTCAGGATGTCGAAATTGTTAATGTTAAAAAAGCAAAACCTAATTTTGACATCCACAGAGAACTTGCAAACAGAACTTTTATCAAACCGTTAGCAGGTGAAGGTAAACTCGTAAAAACCGGTATTACCGATATTCCTGCCGTGTTCGTAAGAGATTTTGCCTATGATATAAAAGCATTGAAAGATGGGTATAACGGAAAAGCAAATGACCACCAGCTCGGCAAACTTAATGATAAAGGGCTTATGATTGGCGGTCTGTCACTTGCGGCTTATCTTGCATCAAGAAAACAAACTCCTATGACAAAAGCTATGGAATTTATCGGTTTGGGTTCTTTTCTAGCATCAATGTCAATTTGGCCTAAAGTCGCTATACAATGGCCTGCACAGCTTATTCACGGCGTGAATATCTTCCAACAGTATGAAGACAGTGCAGGAAGAAAGAAAAATTTCTATCAAGACCCTCAATTTATTCCTTGGGATTTATATTCTGATGAAGAAATCAATAAAATAGGTGACAGATTAAGAGTTCCTCGAGATATCGAAAACCGACGCGATTTTGTTCAGGAAAAAATGCGCAAAATAGCAGTTCAAAACAATACTCTCTGGATGTTAACGGCAGGGTTCGCAACTCCTGTTATGAGTGCTTTAATCTGTAACCAGGCTGAACCTTATGTAAGCAGATTCTTGAATGATTTGCAGATGAAAAAAGCCGATAAGATTCTGAACCACTTTGGAGAGTCTGCAAAAAAACTTTCTTCAAATAAAATTATTAATAATATAAATACATTTATTGAACTTCACAAAGATAAAACTCTTGATGACAAGATGATTAAAACTCTTGCAAAAGACTTGACCGAAGGTCTTGACGGTTTGACTACCGACGCCGTTGAGGCAGATTTGATGAAAGTTCTTAAATCGAATGGCAAAGATTCTTATGTTATCTCAACAACCGCTCTCGATTCTATTATTGAGAATTCCAAAAAGGCATTGAAAATTGCTGAAATTGATAAAGAGATTATTGATGCTGTTATCCCTGATAAACAACAAATCCAAAAAATGCTTAAAGAAAAAGGATTTGAAGGAAAATCTTTCGATAAACTTGCAATGCAGGATATTCTTGATGAATTCAGTATGCTTGTGAGAGGTAACATAAATGCTTACAACTCAACAAATCCTGTAAAACCTGTCAGAAACGGAATCGAACGCAGTATTATTCTTGATACATTGACTTCGGATAAATTGTCAAAAGCTCCGATTTCTAAAGTTTTGATGTCAACTCCTGCGGCAACTCTCGATGCAAGAGCGCAATCTATTCTTAAGAATGTTGCAAATGTTATGACTGATTTTAAGGCTCGTTCTAATGTTCTTGACAAATATGCGTTTATGAAATTTGCTTCCGCTCCGGAAACAGGGCTTGCAAATTACTGGAATGATGTCGCAGAAAGCCTTATTGATATCTTCAAATTCACTCCTGAAGAAATTAAAAATACCAGAATGGACAGAGAAGTTATGACAAAACTTCTCCGTACCAAAATAGAAAAAATTGCGTCTGACGACAAAGAATACACAACAGTCCTCAATGCTGTTTGTGAAAAGATTAACTCAATTAACGATACGGTCAAAACAAGTTCGTTGCCTAAAGATTATATTGACGGAATCAGAAAAACTTTTGACCCTGCAGCTCATGCTCTTGAAAGCATTGAAGCACCTTCGGGAGAAAAAGTAAATTTCGAAAATACAGTCAGACATTTTGTCGGACCAAAATCCAATGATGGCAAATATACAGGTAATTGTTCGCTTAAAAATCTTCAGGAATCTTTCGCAAATAACCGATTGCTCGGCGTAAGAAGTACTTTCGAACGATTAATTAATACAATGGATTTCTATCGTAGAATCGCAACTTTAACAAACATAAACAGTCTGAATGACGGATTGCCTCGTGAAATTAGAGAAGAACTTGCCGAGATGTGTAAACAGATTGCAGTAGACGGTCATATTTCTGATTTTGAAACCAAATTCTATATGCCGAGAAATCCTTGGCCGAATATGAACGATTATTCAAGTATCGTAGTAAAAGATGGCGTAGTCGATAACCTCTATTACGGAAAAAATCCGAATATTGAAAAAGTTGATGTTCCTTATGATTCAGATTTCTTCAGACGGGCAATGAGATTACTCTATGAAGAACCTGTTCACCCTGATACTGCAAGTGTTATCACAAGCACTAATATGAGAGGTTTAAATACTCACAGAAAAGCTGTTTTTGGAGAAATCGGCGATACCAGTTATTTTGCTAAATTACAGCATTTTGTATTTAATGCAGGTTCTCAGGCAACATCCGAACGAAAATTCCTTCTTCTAGGTATGGCGCCTGACGAACTTTTCTCAAAAATAGGTATGAGAAAATATAATACTCAAAAATGGCTGAAAATTTTCGGTACAATCGGAGGAGCATTGCTTGGTGTTACGGTTATTTCTCAATTCTTCTTCGGACATCTCAAGCCGCCTGAAAGGAGCCAAAAGGGTTAAAAAATATGATACAACCGACTAACTTATTATCACAACATATAAATAAATTGCCTAAGGTTCCTGTAAATTCTTCAAATCAATCTGACGATTTGGCTGCAACAAAACAGCATCGTTCAGGCATGCTTGCTGCGTATTTGGAAAATCTTGCGGCAATGAATAAACCTGCGGTTAAGTCTGCGCAAACAAATTCCATAACACAATCCGCACCTGTTCAGGAAACTCAGGCTCCTAAAAAGATTGTTTACAGAAATAATTTGAGAAGTATGTTCAGAAATAATCAGGCAAATATCCTTGCTATGATTCCCAGAACATTCAATGCAAAAGATACTAACGGCAACTGCTATATTGACGGAAACGAACAGCGCGGAACTTTTATCAATGCAATCGAAAGGCTTGATGAAGTAAAAGCTGATGGATTTAATACCCTTCACGTTCTCCCCGTAAATACTCCGGGTAAGGTTAAAGCAATGGGTACGGCAGGGTCGGTGTATTCTCCGAAAGATTTGCTTGAAATTGACCCGAATTTAAGAGACCCTTCCGCTCCGGGTAGTGCAAAAGACCAGTTTAAAGTCTTTATTGACGAATGCCACAAACGTGGAATCAGAGTTATGATTGACTTGCCAAGCTGTGCTTCGTATGAAATGTTTCTTGAACACCCTGAATGGATGGCAATGGAACGCGACGGACTTGCTAAAACTCCGCAAGGATGGAACGATATCAGAATGTTTCAACCTTGGCAGGATGAAGGTAAACGTACTTTGAATCCTAAACTTTTGGAATTACACAAACAATTTGTTGATATGTGTATAGATTTAGGTATTGACGGTATCCGTGCCGATGTAGCCAGAGCGAAACCTGTAGAATTCTGGGATATTATCATACCTTATTCAAGAATGCGTGACAGAGAATTTGCATGGCTTGCCGAAACTTATACCTATGAAGACGCATCTCCTCAGGCAAATATGCCTTATGACAGACCTGAAGATTCTTTACGTGCGGGATTTGATGCAATTTACGGGCAATACCACATTTTCCATGAATGGGCTAATGCCAAAACCTTTATGAATTACGTAAAAGAACAACTTGATATGTCGTACAGATTAGATCCGGGTAAATCGCTTATAGGTTCGTTTGCTACCCACGATGATATCTCGCCGATGTTTCACGGAGGCGCAGACTATTGCAAAATGACAGCAGGGCTTCAGGCTACATTACCTATGCTTAATATGTATCAGGTAGACGGATTCCAAAACGGAGATTACTATCTCTATCCTTATGAGGATTCCTATAATCCCGAAACAGAAACCGATAACCACGAAATGACCGTTCACCGCGGAAGACTTGATATCTTTAACGCGTCAAGAAAACCCGGAGGTAATGATGAATCAATTCGCTCATTCCTTCAGTCTGCAAATCAATTGAGAGAAGATTATGCTGATATCGTCGGACCTGACGGTACGTTTATTGAACTTGACAAAGTTGATGATAAAAACGACCAGATTATCGCGTACGCAAGACACTATCAAGGCAGAACCCTTCTTGTACTGGCAAACAAAAACGTTAACCGTGGTGTTGCTTGCAGAGTGAAAATTCCTACTCTTAAAGAATCACAAAAACTAAAAAATCTTCTCCCTTCATACGGAAAAGAAAGTATTTTTCAGGCAGTGAATGACGAATTACGGGTCGACCTTGGACCTGCGAGAATTCACGTCTTTGAAATAGACACCCCTAAGATAGAAAATTATACAAGAAACGTATATAAACAACACTAATTTGGCATACATTAAATAAACCGACACAAGACCGTTATTTTAACGGTCTTGTTGTGTGAGGTCTTGAAAATATTTGAAAAATAGTTTATAATCATTGAGAGGTGGCTTAGCCATACTATTATATTAATAGAAAGGAAAGAGTATGAAAAAGCTTGATATGACTGCATTTGCGGGGGGGGGGGCGACTGAGTCGCAGCACTACTCTGGAACAAAAAAGTAGAAAGCACTTTGCACGAATAATTACAAACTACACGAAAAATTTGAAAGCGTTTTTGTCGACTAATGTCTTTTGGAAATTGAAAAACGCAAACGAGAATGAAACGGAGATTCTGAACGGTAACAATTCATGTAGGACAGAACAGTCTACGTTTCAGAATGACAATGCAAAAGCCGCCTTTACTTTAGCCGAAGTCTTAATCACTCTCGGTATAATCGGAATAGTAGCGGCAATGACTATGCCGACGCTGATTCAAAAACATCAGGAAAAAGTTACGGTAACAAAACTAAAAAAAGCTTATAGCACAGTAAGTCAAGCATACTTGATGGCACGTAACGAATACGGCGATATTAATTACTGGGGATTTGATAAGAATTCCTCATTCGACGATACGGATGAGCAAGGGCTTTCTGCTGATGCGTACAAGAATTTTGAAATATTTTGGTCAAAATTAACTCCTTTTATGAGCACTACTTCTGTATGTATTGACGACACCGCTGGAAAGTGCAGTATTTCGGGGCAATATTTTTTAAACGGTACAAATAGAAATAAAAGGAGCTCCTCTTTTATAAAATTGAAAGATGGAAGCGTTTTGATGGGAGGATGGATATCTAATATTAATTGTATACAATCTGCTTGTGGTGATTTTTCGATTGATATTAACGGACCTCAGGCTTTACCTAACACGGTAGGAAAAGATGTTTTTTATTTTAACATTTATAGAGATAAAATTCGTCCACTAGGTAGCCAAAATGTGAACGCTAATGAACGTACCTTTGATAAGGATTGTATTAACGGGGGTGACGGTTATGGATGTGCCGCGTGGGTTATTTATAATGAGAATATGGAATATCTTCACTGTAATGACCTTGCTTGGGACGGAAAGAAAACTTGTAAGTAATAAAAGATACTTTATTTAAACTATTAGCCTTTTATGAATTTTACTGTATAATTTTATTATGAAAAAAGTTTTTTTATCTTTAATCTTATGTGCTGCATTTTGCGCCAATTATGTAGAACCTGCTTATGCCGGGACTGTCAAAAATTTCAAACTCAGAATTGAACAAAATAGAGATGAAAAAGATTCTGTAAAAGCAATTAAAGATTTATTTGATTTGCAGACTCAATATGTAAATAAATATGATATCGAAAAATTGGCTGAACTTTATACCGATAATTATGTGGATAATGACGGTTATACAAGGGATGTTTATTTGAAGCTTGTAAAAGATACCTGGGAAACATATCCCGATATTACTTACAAAACCGATATCAAAAGTATTAAAATAAACGGAGACTATGCGGTTGTCGAAACTTTCGAAACCGCTTATGCCACTGATACCGAAGAATCCGATACGATTTCGGCTTCCGGTGAATTATATGCAACATCAACCTGCGTTTATTATTTGAAAAAAGTCAATAAAAAATGGCTAATTTCATCGGAACATGTTCTGGAAGAGCAATCAACTTTGAAATTTGGTGATGCGAGATTCGTTAAGATGGAACTCAATGCGCCATCCTTAATCGGTGCGGGTGAAGAATATACCGCGGAATTAAAGATTGATTTGCCCGAAAATCATATTGTTATCGCATCTATTAATAAAGAACGAATCGTTCAGCCGGTGAAAAAAGATACGGAAGTTTTCAAACGCCTTCCGTCCGAACAGATTTTGGAAAGGGTTTTTAAAGCTAATTCCGACAATATTAACGAATATGCAGTTGCTTCGGTTGGGCTTACAAAATCCGAAAAGATTGACGATGATTATGTAAAAGTGTACATGAACGGATTGGCGTTTATTATTACCAGAGTAAATGTCGTTCCGAAGAATAATTTTGTAGATATAGAGGCATTGGATGTCAAAAAAGCTGAGTAAAATTTTATATTTAATTGTATGTTTTGTATTCTTTCTGATTTGTGATTTGTACTTTTCAGATATGATAGTAAGAGATATTACGCGCGGTTACGGATTTTCAAACAATATATTGGCGTTGAATTACGTAAAAAATACCGGTGCTGCTTTTAGTATAATGCATGATTCCAGAGAATTCCTTATTATTCTTTCCGTTGTGGTGCTTGTATTATTATTTAATTATATTTTCAGACACGCAAAATCAGTTTCTATGAAAGGCGTATTTTTTACATCACTGCTGGCGGCAGGAATTGCCGGAAACCTTCATGAAAGAATTGTTTTCGGATTTGTGAGAGATTTCTTTGAGCTGAAATTCGTTAGCTTTCCTGTGTTCAATATTTCTGATATTTACATCACTATCGGCGTAATCGCCCTTATAATTCTGATTTTAATCAACAAGACCAGGTAAAAATGATATTATTTGCGGATGAAAATGATGAATCTCAGCGTCTTGACAATTTTCTGAACGGAATTTTGTCGGATTATTCACGCTCGAAAATCCAATCGTTTATAAAAGACGGATGTGTGTTTGTCAATTCTTCTGTAAAAAAGTCTTCGTATCAAATCAGGGAGGGTGATAAAATTGAGATTAATCTTCCGGATATCAGGGAATTAAAAATTGAGCCTCAAAATATTCCGCTTGAAATTGTTTATGAAGACGAGAATATGCTTGTCGTGAATAAACCTTCGGGAATGCTTACCCACCCTACATCTCTAGAACTTGAAAATACGCTTGTGAACGCTCTTTTGTATAAGTTTGGCGAAAATCTTTCTGATATAAACGGCGAGTTTCGAAGGGGGATACTTCATAGATTAGACAGGAATACTTCGGGTTTGTTGATGATTGCAAAAAACAACGCCGCGCATGAGTTTCTTGCACAACAAATTAAAAATCACCTGGTTACAAAAAAATACAGGGCTGTTTTGAAAGGTAATTATCCGAAAGACGAAGATAGAATTGAGCTTCCCATCGGCAGAAATCCGAATCAGCCTCACAAAATGACCGTAAGAGAAGACGGAAAAGAAAGTGCAACCCTATTGAAAGTTCTCAAACGTTATAATGAAGCTACCTATGTGGAACTTACTCTTATTACGGGAAGAACCCATCAAATCAGAGTTCATACAAGTCATCTGAAACATCCTGTCTATAATGATACTCTTTACGGTGCCGGCAAGGGTAAGGTTACGACACAAGAGCAGGTTTTGCAGTCCTACTTTTTGAGGTTTACAAAACCGTTTTCTGATGAGATAATAGAGTTGCAAATAGAACCCGATGAAAAGGTTACAAAGGTTCTGAATTATTTTGAAAGCAGGCAAAAATGAGAAAATTAATGCAAATAATGGCATATCTGGCAATACTTGGCGTAATGTTCATCGTGATATTGAATGTTCGGGATTCAATGACGCTTCAGGTTTGGGGTCCAAGATATGATGTGGCTGCGGATATGGTAATTCATGCAACAAAAACCCTTAATATCTCTTTTTATACTGTTTGTATAATGCTTGCAGGATTATTTACCGGTGTTGCACTGACGCTTCCGTTTTATTTTGCGGAAATGGAAAAAATCGGTGCATATAAACGTGAACTTGAACGCCGCGATGTGAAATCCGATACAAGTTCATCAAAAGTTAAAGTTTTGGAAGCGAAAGTTGAAGTTTTGGAAAAAGCGTTGCGTGACGCTCTTGGAAGATAGTTGAAAACCATTAAAAAATAGTATATAATTATTGCATAAGCGGATGAACCGCAGTAAAGTTTAATTGGACGAATTGGAGGAAACTATGAAAAATGTTGCTATACTTGAAAAAACGGGGGGGGGGGCAAACTAGATTCCTCTCAGGGCAAGGGTTTGTGGCAGGATATACTCTGTTTACCCGATTTATTCGGGGTGCCAGCGGAGTAACGTCCGACCGGCACCATACGAGTTTCGCTTGCGCTCCACTACCTCTCACAAACGATACTCAATCGTTTGTTCGGCAGAGTCGAAAAATCGGGTTTACGCTTGCGGAAGTCTTGATAACCCTTGGCATAATCGGAATTGTCGCGGCAATGACTATGCCGACGCTGATTCAAAAATATAAAAAACAAGAATACTCAACCAGGCTTAAAAAGTTTAACAGTTTAATGGCACAAGCAGCATTGATGTATAATGCAGAAAATAATACTACTAACGCTGATTGGGTACTTCCGAGCGGAGGTGCAGATAATGTTGAAGTCTTTTGGAATACATATTATGCACCTTATTTTAAAAATATTGTAAAGACAAAAAAGAGTGGAATCTATTATAATGTATATTTTTCTGAAGGTACCCGTTTACAAATGTATAAAGGTGGGGTTGTTATAGATGTGTTTTTGGATATTAACGGAGATAAAGGTCCTAACAAAGAAGCAATTGATAAATATCATTTTCTAATGGGACGCGGTACTTTTGAACCTTTTACGTGGCTTGAATGGGATACAATCACTAATATTAATGACAGGTTGCCAGAGGGTGAAACTCCTGTAACAAGAAATTTTAAAAATCGGGATAATGTCTTGAGGTTCTGTAAATACGGTAGTAAATCTTTTTGCGGACAACTTTTGAAATTAGACGGGTGGGAGTTTAAGGATGACTATCCGTATAAGTTATAATTAAATATATTAAAAAAGCCCGATGTTCTCGGGCTTTTTGTCTTCGGAAAAAAGATTTTATTCAGCAGCGTGCGCTTCTTTGCCTTCTTTTTGCTGATTAATTACGTTTTGTAATTTTTCTTTTAATTCGTCACCTTTTTTTTGCATTTCAGAAACAACGTCATCAGCTTTTGACTGAATTTCTTTTACTGTTTCATCAGCACGTCTTGCAACATCTTTAGTAGTATTAGCGATTAAAGCTCTTGTTTCTTCGCCTGATTTAGGTGCGAGCAAAATACCTGCGATTGCCCCGATTGCGCCGCCTACTAAAAAGCCGCCTAAGAATTTTGTTACTGACATAGTTATTACACTCCTTTTCTTTCGTTTTTATTGTATCAGCAGTCTCGAAATTTTTAATTACCGAAAACTACTATTTTTTTGCAAACATTTTGTATACGGTTGAAAAACCTTTAATAATGCCACCGATTAGTGATTCCGAAAAAGCTTTGGTCTTTCCGAAAGTTTTTTCTACGGCATTTTTAAAACTGTCAACACCCTGATCGGTATTTTTGACTATTGCATTGATTGAACTCAAAGTGTCTTTTAACTCGTCAAGCGTCGGTTTTAATTCCGTATTCAAAAGTATTGCTGTCTCGTTTACGTTTTTTGACAATTTGCTTAAATCATAAAGCAGTTTAATTAAAAATCCGCCTACAACAAGAACTACGATTCCCGTAGCCCACGCCAGGAAGGTTAAACCGTTATTTAAAGCTATTTGTGAAGTTAAATCCATGGTAAAAATTCCTTATGTTAATTAGTAATCAAAGCTGTCATCTGCTTCTTCAAGTTCTTTTGCTTTTTGAAGCTTATTAGATTTTACCATGTTATTAAATTTTCTAAATTGTCTTTCAAGCTTATATTTCATTAAATCAATATTTTCCAATGCTTGTTTTTTAGCTTCTTTAATTTCAGGTGAATGTTTTTCGTACAATTCGCACGCTGCGTCTTTCAATTGTCTTCTTGATTCTTCGCCCGGTTTCGGAGCATATAGAACGCCTGCGATGATACCGCCGACAACCCCTGCAAGAAGTCCCATTCCGAACGCAAATGTTTTATTTTTACTCATAACAACCTCTTCTTTCATTTTGTGAGTTTAATTATAGCATATTTTTTGAAAATTACAAGCAAATCAGGCTAAAAGCGCGTCCCAGTAGTCTTTTGCAAAGACTATGAATTTTGCGGCTTTTGCAAGTTTTTTGTATTTACTTTTTATAACCAGCAGCAATGCGTAGATAATAAGAGTTTTTATAATACGCATTTTTAATTCGCGCTGTTTACATTTTAAAAATTCCGTAGAAGCTTCAAAACAGCTTTTCAGACACCTTACGCTTTCTCGAAAGCAGAATAGCGCCTTTTCTGTTTTTGGATGACTTTGCGTAACTTTTTTGTCTATTGCGCAAACATATTTGTCTGCCTTCACTATGTTGGAAATCAGTGAGGAAGCGATTATAAGTTCTGCTATGAAAATTATTGCGATAAATAAATACATTTTATTTTTTACACTTTTGTATTATATTTGAAGTATAAAGTATTCGAGAGAGAAATGGAATACGCTTAAAGGACTATTTATAATGAAATCTCCAAAATTTTATCTTTCATTAATTCTGGCAAGAGCGGCTTATACAGGGATAAAACTTTTTTCGAAGTCTTCGGGAACCTCATTTGCGGGCAAGTTGGTTTTGAAATTCTATCCCGAATTTTTGAAAAACTGTCAGTCTTATGTGAAAAAAAATATAATTACAGTAACAGGTACAAACGGAAAAACAACGACTTCTGGACTTATTTCGCATATTATTGAAACCCAATCGAATTCGGTTATTCATAACCTTAAAGGGGCAAATATGTTAACGGGTGTTGCGAATGTGTTTGCGCTTAATCTCGCACCTTTCAGACGTTTTGATTATGCTGTAATTGAGTCTGACGAGGCGTATTTGCAAAAACTTTACGATTACATTAATTCGGATTATCTTGTGGTGACGAATCTTTTTCGCGACCAGTTAGACAGATACGGCGAACTCGCTACGACCGCAGGATTTATTAAAAATGCTATTGATAAAAATCCTGAACTTAAATTGGTGTTGAATGCGGATGATCCGATTGTCGCAACTTTTGACAGAACAAAATATGCGGTGTATTACGGTTTTGAAAATGTTGAATATGACTATAATTATCAACACGAATCGAATGCTCCGTCAGAAGTTTTCAATTGTATGTGCGGAACTCCTTTGCAGTATTCAAAACGATTTTTTGCACAGCAGGGACATTATTACTGTCCGAAATGCGGATACAAACGTCACGAATGCGATTATGCGGCTGATGTGAAGGTTTATAGCGATTTTTCGGAGATGACGGTTAAACACAGTAATGAAAAATTTTGGTTTAAGGTGAATCTTGCAGGACTTTATAATGCTTATAATGCGCTTGCGGCAATTTCTCTGGCGTTGGAGTGCGGTTTTTCACCGGAGATTATTCAAGAAGCTTTGAATTCTTACAAATCAATATTCGGAAGAACCGAAACCCGTATTATTAACGGGCATAAAACTTTGATTCAATTAATCAAAAACCCTACGGGGGCAAGCGAAGTGCTTAAAACAGTTGATTTAAATTCCAATATCGTTATTGCGATTAACGATGATTACGCTGACGGTCGTGATATATCCTGGTTATGGGACAGTGATTTTGAACAGTTGAAGAATGCCCAAAAACTTATAATTACTTCGGGTAAACGTGCAAATGATATGGCTACACGGCTTAAATATGCCGGAGTTCCACAGGAAAATATATATGTAGAACCTTCAATAAAAAAAGCGATTCAACTTGCCGCTGCGTCTAAGAACTCGGAAGAAAATTTAACTATTCTTCCTTCTTATACCGCATTATTGAAGATTGCGAAAATGAAATTTTAATTAGAAAAGAGGATATAAAAATGCTTTTAGGTGTAAATATAGATCACGTTGCAACATTAAGAAACGCAAGAGGCGGTTTTGAGCCTGATCCTGTTAAGGCTGCAGATATTTGTGAACAAAACGGCGGAACCTCAATTACTACACATCTGCGCGAAGACAGACGCCATATTAAAGATGAAGATGTTTATACGTTAATAAAAACCATTAAAACAAAATTGAACCTTGAAATGGCGATGGCTGATGATATTCAGCGTATTGCGCTTGAGATTAAACCTCATTCGATTTGTCTGGTGCCCGAAAAAAGACAGGAAGTTACAACCGAAGGCGGGCTTGATGTTGCGGGTCAACTTGATAAAGTTACCGAATTCATAAAACCGCTTCTTGATGCGGGAATTATCGTTAGCCTTTTTATTGACCCTGATTCTTCGCAGGTTGAGGCTTCCGCAAAAACAGGGGCGCAGTTTATTGAAATGCACACAGGGGCTTATGCTGAAGCTTTCGGAACTGAGGAAGAACAAGATGAGTTCTTAAAACTCAAGCAGGCGGCTGAACTTGCGCAAAAACTCGGTTTAAAAGTTAATGCAGGTCATGGTTTGAATTACGAAAACGTTCACAGAATGCACGAAATCGACGGACTTTATGAACTTAATATCGGTCACAGTATTATTTCGCGTGCAGTATTTACGGGGCTTGCCGAGGCTGTTCGCAAAATGTCGGATTTAATAAAATAGGATAAATTTATGAAAACTCAACAGGAAATTATTGAAGAAATGCAGGCTGTCGTTGAACAAATGAGAATTGACGACATTGAAGACAACCCTGATATTATAGACGAAAATTTTGAATGTGACTGCTGCGGTCAGCAAAAATGTCTTGCGGGTTCAATTGAATACGAGGGTTACAGATTATGTAACGATTGTGTTCTCCTTGCCGAAACAGGTTTTGCGCTGAATAAAATTTCGCATATTCAGGAATTGATTGATGCTATGGAAGACAAGCGTCTTCAGGGATTATGCGATTTTTTGAAAGATGAAGAAAAAAGAAACTCAAATTAGTATGAAAAAGACGGGAGTTAATGCTTTCGTCTTTTTTATTGTATAATTTTTTTATGGATAAAAAGATTTCTGATAAAGTTATAAATCGATTGACATTGTACCATTGTATTCTGGACGATTACATAAATTCGGACATTGAATTTATTTCGAGTAAACAAATTGCAAATTTGTTGAATGTGGATGATTCGCAGGTTCGTAAAGACATCAGTCTTCTGAATAATTCGGGTAAATGCCGTGTCGGTTATATTGTCAAGGAAATGAAAAAATCCATAGAAGAGACTCTGGGTTTTGCAAAAACAAAGAATGCCTTTATTATTGGTGCTGGAAACCTTGGAATGGCGCTTGCAAAGTATGATAATTTCTCAAATTACGGGCTGAATATCGTTGCGCTTTTCGACAATGATAAGAAAAAAATAGGCGGAAATGTTAATCACAAGGTTATTTTGGATATAGAAAAGCTTCCGAATCTTTGTCGCAAATCAAATATTGACATCGCAATTCTTACGGTGCCGAAAGAGTTTGCACAGAGTACTGCAGATTATATAGTTAAGTCTCAAATTAAATACATCTGGAATTTTACACCGGTTGTTTTGAATGTTCCTAAAGATGTCCAGGTTTGGAACGAAAATCTTATGGGGAACTTTTTGCAATTTACGTATAGTATTTAAATAAATTTTATATTGCAAAGTTGTAAAAAATAGTTTATAATCATTAAGAGGTGGCTTAGCCATATATTATATTAATAGAAAGGAAAGAGTATGAAAACCATTGATATGACTGCATTTGCGGGGGGGGGGGCAACTTAGTTTAAAATC